>NZ_JAGPUP010000554.1:0-100990 GCF_018069605.1 Microvirga sp. HBU67558
TCGCTCATGGAGCGCATGGAAAACGAGGGCATCGTCGGACCCGCCAACCACGCCGGTAAACGCGAAATTCTGCTTGAAACTCCGGGCATGGGAGAGGATTAAGGCGGTCTCGGAACCTTGGCCGCGGCCCTGCGTCATTCCTGGGCCATTCCCAATGGCCGGGCAGCGTCCATGATGATGGTCCGAAGGAGACCGATTCGGATGCGTCCCGTCCTTCTTGCCGGCCTGGTGACGGCGCTCATCGCGGGCGCCCTGCCGGCCGTGGCCCAGACGGTTCCGATCGACCTGTTCCTCCCGCCCGTCCGTCCGATGGCCGCGCAGGGCTTCGGCCCGTCGCTCCCGCATCTGCCGACCGCCTCGTTCCACCGGGCGACGCCCGCAGCGGCCGAGACCCAGCCGTCCCGCCCGGTCATCCCGAGGCCGGCCAATGCGGAACAGGTCCTGGCCGTCACCGCGCCGCTCCCGCCGAGCCGCCCCGCGACCGCGGATCCCCGCCACACGCCCGAATCGGAGCCCGTCGTCATCGCGTCCCGGCCGGTGGTTGCCGCGGCGACGCCCGTGGCCCTGCGCCAGCCGCTGCCGAACGGCGAGGTGGTGGCGCGGGCGAATGCCTATTTCACGAACCTGACCACCCTGGTGGCCGATTTCACCCAGATGGGCGGCGACGGGCGCCGGCAGGGCGGCACCCTCTATCTCCAGCGCCCCGGCCGGGTGCGGTTCGAATACGATCCGCCCGCCACCCTCGAGGTGATCGCCGACGGACGCTCGGTCGCCGTGCGCGACCGCAAGCTCGCGACGCAGGACCTCTATTCCATCTCGCAGACGCCGCTGAAATTCCTGCTGCGCGAACAGGTGAATCTCGGCCAGGACATCCGGATCACGGGCATCGCCAGCGACGGCGACGGCGTGCGCATCAGCCTGGAGGATTCGTCGACGCTCGGCGGAACCTCGCGCATCGTCCTCGTGTTCGACGGCCAGGTGGAGACCCTGAACCAGTGGCGCATCGTCGATGCGCAGGGCTTCCAGACGGTGGTGATGCTGGGCAAGAGCGAGCGCGGCCGCCGCATCGACCAGGATCTGTTCAAGATCCAGTACGACATCCTCGTCGGCGGGAACAAATGAGGCCGCCGTGGATGTGACACTCTCGGCGTTATGGCCGGGCCTGTCCCGGCCATCTCGATATGGAAAAGCGCCGCGCCTTACGGAATCGGGATCACCGGCACAAGGCCGGTGATGCCGAGGGGCTGTTATTTCCGGTGATCGTCGCCCTTCCCTCGGGCCGGAATCTGTCGTAGCCGAAGGGGATCTTCCGAAGGGCTTCCTCCCGTGCAACTGACCGTCTCGACCTGGAACATCAATTCCGTTCGCCTGCGCATCGACCAGGTGGGCCGCTTCCTGAAGGAGCGCCGCCCCGACATCCTGTGCCTGCAGGAGACCAAGTGCCCGAACGACAAGCTGCCCCTGAAGGACCTGCAGGCCTTCGGCTATCCCTTCGTGGTCCATATGGGCCAGAAGGGCTACAACGGGGTCGCGATCCTGTCCCGCTACCCGTTCTCCGAGACCGGCGTGATGGAGATGTGCGGGCGCCAGGACGCGCGCCACATCACCGTCACCCTGAGCCGGGAGGCCAAGGCGGCGGCCGGCCTGACGATCCATAACTTCTATGTGCCGGCCGGCGGCGACATTCCCGATCCGGAGCTCAACGAGAAATTCCGGCACAAGCTCGACTTCATGGCCGAGATGCGCTCCTGGGGCGGCCGCGCGAAGCCGACCTCCGGACCGGCCATTCTCGTGGGCGACCTCAACGTGGCGCCCCTCGAGCACGACGTGTGGAGCCACAAGCAGCTCCTCGACGTGGTGAGCCACACCCCGGTCGAGACCGCAATGCTGGAGGAGCTGCGCCAGGAGGCGGAGTGGATCGACGCCATGCGGATCCTGCGGCCGGAGCCGGAAAAGATCTATTCCTGGTGGAGCTACCGCTCGCCCGACTGGGCGGCCGCCGACAAGGGCCGCCGCCTCGACCATGTCTGGCTGTCGAAGGGCCTGCAGGGCACCCTGCGCTCCATCGACGTGACCCGGGAGACCCGCGGCTGGGAGCGTCCCTCGGACCACGCCCCCGTGACGGCCGTGCTGGAGCTGTAGAAAAGCCGCCCTGCCCGTCGCCCTTTGACACCTTTTTAACCGGTTTTTGCGAAGGCTTCTGCACGACTTTCCCTAAGGTAAATACCCGTGCAGTTCCTCGCCAACCGGAAGCTTTCCCACCTCACGACGGCCGCCATGGTGGCGTTCGTCGTTGTGACCGCCGCCGCGCTCTTCGCGGTCGTCTCCCTTCAGACCCGCCAGGACGTCGAGACCAAGGCGCTCGCCCAGCTGCAGTCCAACGTGCGGACCTTCGTGGGCATCCTGCGCGGCTCCATCGACAGCCTGAGCGTGAAGAAGGACGCCGCCGGGGCGGTCACGGGCATCACGGTGAACGACGACGCCGTGTTCTACAGCGACGAGCTCGCCGACCGCATCGCCGAGGCCACGCAGGCCCCCGCGACCCTGTTCGTGAAGGACAAGGCCAGCGGCAACCTCATCCGGCGCGCCACCAACATGCGCAATCCCGACGGGTCGCGCGCGGTCGGCACGGCCATGGACCGCAACGGGGTGATCTTCCCCATCGTATCGGCGGGCGGCACCTATGTGGGCAAGGCCAAGATCCTCGGGGCCGACTATCTCCTGGTGAATCTTCCGGTCTTCGGCCAGAGCGGACAGGTGCTGGGCGTGCTCGGCAGCGGATTCCAGGTCACCGCCCTCGAAGCCTCGGCCCATGAGCTCATGTGGCAGATGGGGATGGTCTCCCTGGCGGTCGTGCTCCTGCTGACGCTCGCCGCGATCCTGGCGGGCCGCATGCTGTTCCGGCCGATCCCGAGGCTCGCCGAGGCCATGAAAAGCCTCGCCCATGGCGAGACCGCCCTGACGGTCCCCTACACGGCCGCCAGGAACGAGATCGGCGAGATGGCCCGTGCCGTGGAGATCTTCCGCGAGAACACCGTCGAGCGCCAGCGGCTCTCCGTCGAGCAGGCCACCGAGAGCGACGCGAAGCTGCAGCGCGCCCTCAAGCTCGACGAGCTGACCCGCCGGTTCGAAGCCAATGTCTCGGCCCTGACCCAGGGGCTCGCCGCCGCGGCCTCGGAGATGGAGGCGACCGCCCAGACCATGACGAGCACGGCCGACCGGACCAACCGGCAATCCGTCAGCGTGGCGGCGGCCGCCGAGCAGACCTCGAGCAGCGTGCAGACCGTCGCGGCGGCCACCGAGGAGATGTCGATCTCGATCCGCGAGATCGCCCGTCAGGTCACGCAATCGTCCCAGATCTCCTTCGAGGCGGTCGAGAGCGCCAAGCGCACCAACGGCATCGTGCAGGCGCTCTCCAGCAGCGCCGAGCGCATCGGCGACGTGATCACCCTGATCAACAACCTGGCCGCCCAGACCAACCTGCTGGCGCTCAACGCCACCATCGAGGCGGCCCGCGCCGGCGAGGCCGGCAAGGGCTTCGCGGTCGTCGCCTCCGAGGTGAAGAACCTCGCGACCCAGACGGCCAAGGCCACCGACGAGATCGGTTCGCAGATCGCCCAGATCCAGGGCGCCACCCAGGAGGCCGTGGGGGCGATCCACGGCATCCAGACCATCATCGACCAGATTTCGGCCATTTCGACCGGGATCGCGGCCGCCATGGAGGAACAGGGCGCCACCACGGGCGAGATCTCCCGCAGCGTCCAGGAGGCCGCCCGCGGCACCGGCCAGGTGACGGACAGCATCGAGAGCGTGAAGCACGGGGCCGGCGAGACGGGGGCTGCGGCCACGCAGGTTCTGGGCGCCGCCCAGGAGCTCGCCCGCTACGCCGAGAACCTCAGCCGCGAAGTGGATGTGTTCCTGTCAGACGTGAAGGCCGCGTGAGAGGTTCAACCTCTCACGTCTCATCCGGCGCTTTCGCGGAAATCTCCCCGCCGTCGATGGCGATGAGCTGCTGGCGGACGCGCTCCAGGCCCTCCGTGAGGCGGGCCAGCTCGTCCGCCATCGCGTCCTGGATGGCCGCGGCCGCGTCCGGGAACTCCTCCAGCACCCGGCGCATGAGGCTCGGGGTCACCCGGATGATGGCCGAGGGCTCGCGGGCCGTCGCGGTGGCGCGGCGTTCGATGCGTGCGAACAGGGCCGCCTGCCCGATCAGGGCACCGGGACCGGCGAGAAAGGCCTCGGGCGAGCCGTCGTCCTTGGCGTCGAGCGCGATGGCGCCGCGGCTCACCACGTAGCCGCCGTCCGAGCGGTCGCCCTTCTTGAACAGCACGTCGCCCTCCCGGTAGGTCCGGCTCTCGGACGCGAAGGCCACGAGGCGTAGGGCGTCGCGCTCCAGCAGGTTGAACAGCGGAGCCCGGCTGAGCGTGGCGATGTCGTCGTCGAGCGCCATGGCCGGTCAGGGAATCAGCTTGTAGCCGCCGGGCTCGGTGACCAGGATGGTGGCGTTGGACGGGTCCGACTCGATCTTCTGGCGCAGGCGGTAGATATGCGTTTCCAGCGTGTGGGTGGTGACGTTGGAATTGTAGCCCCACACCTCCGTGAGCAGGGTGTCGCGCCCGACCACGGACTGACCGGCGCGGTAGAGATAGCGCAGGATGGCGGTCTCCTTCTCGGTCAGCTTGAGCTTGGAGCCCTTGTCGGTGGTGAGCAGCTTCGAGCCCGGGCGGAAGATGTAGGGCCCGATCTGGAACACCGCATCCTCGCTCGCCTCGTACTGGCGCAGCTGCGCCCGGATGCGGGCGAGCAGCACGGCGAACTTGAACGGCTTGACCACGTAATCGTTGGCGCCGGCCTCCAGGCCCATCACCGTATCGCTGTCCGACCCTTGGGCGGTGAGCATGATGATCGGGCTGCGGAAGCCGTTCTGGCGCATGACCTTGACCGCCTCGCGCCCGTCCATGTCGGGCAGGCCCACATCCATGATGGCAAGATCGATCCGGTCCCCTTTCACCGCATCGATGGCGCCCGTGGCGTTCTCGGCGGTCGCAACCTGAAACTCGTCATAGAATCCGAGCTGTTCGGCTAGGGTGTCGCGCAGGTCCTGATCGTCATCGACGACGAGGAGGCGGCTGGCATTCGACATCTCAAACCCTTCAACACGATGGACTGCGAAAGTCGCGAGAGCGGTCTTCAAACAGCGAAGAACCCGGACATCTCCGGGCCGGTCCGTTCGCCTCCTGTCACCGCTCATGATCCGGATCGAAAATCGCCGCCTGACGCGAGAGCATCGTTCGGCAAAACCGGGTTCGGGTTTTGCCGAACGATGCGCCCGCGGGCGCGAGCCTTGAGCTTTGGATCATGCTCGATGCATAAGAGTAGTCATTCCCAGCTTGACAACAAGAGGGACCTTCCGTCCCTTCCACTGCCCATGAAACCGTCCCGCGTCAATGTCATCCGTGTGTTCCGCTCCCCGCTCGACCACAGGCGCGGGCGTCTCGAGGCCGGCAA
Organism: Microvirga sp. HBU67558; assembly: GCF_018069605.1. Classification (NCBI taxonomy): domain Bacteria; kingdom Pseudomonadati; phylum Pseudomonadota; class Alphaproteobacteria; order Hyphomicrobiales; family Methylobacteriaceae; genus Microvirga; species Microvirga sp. HBU67558. The sequence goes on from NZ_JAGPUP010000554.1 coordinate 5,509, forward strand.
TCTCGTCATGCCGTGCGCGCTGGGCCGCTCCGGCACGGCCCGGGCCAAGCGCGAGGGCGACGGCGCCTCGCCGGTCGGGCGGTTCCGGATCCTGCAGGCTTTCTACCGCCCGGACCACGGCCCGCGCCCCCGGACGGGCCTGCCCCTGAGGCGCATCCGCCCCGCCGACGGCTGGTCGGACGACGTGAGGGACCGGCGCTACAACCGCCTCGTTCCCCTGCCCTGCCCGACCGGTCACGAGACGATGTGGCGGGACGATCATCTCTACGACGTGGTGCTCGACATCGCCTGGAACCGCGGCCCGGTCGTGAAAGGCCGCGGCAGCGCCATCTTCCTCCATCTCGCCCGTCCCGGATTCCTGCCGACCGAGGGCTGCGTGGCCGTCGACAGGCGCATGATCCGCCGCCTCATGGAACGGATCGGGCCGAACACGCGGATCGAGATCGTCGGGTGAGCCGCCGTCGCCCTCCCCGGCCCGTCATGGCCGGACCTGTCCCGGCCGCCCCGATCCTGAGAAGCACGGAGCTCTTCCGGTCGAGATTACCGGACAAGCCCGGTGATCTCGGGGTGGGCATCATCGGCCACATCGCTCACCGCGCCACGCTCTCGTAGAACGCCTCCGGCCCATCCACCTCGCGCAGCCGGCCCCGGTCGATGAGCAGGAAGCGGGTGCCGACGGTTTTCACGAAACTGCGGTCGTGGGACACGAGGATGCAGGTGGCCTGTGCGTCGAGGATTTCCGCTTCCAGCTGCTCGCGACCCGGGATGTCCACGTGGTTGGTGGGCTCGTCCATGAGGTAGACATTGGGCTCGGAGAGGCGCAGCGCGAGGAGGCCGAGCCGCGCCTTCTGGCCGGGCGACAGCCGGGCGATGGGAAGCCCCTGCCTGTCGACGGGAAAGCCCGCCTCCGCTAGAACCGCGCGGCTGCGCTGATCGCCGAGGCGAAAGCGCGACAGGATGAAATCGTGCGCCGTGCTCGTCTGCGGCAATTGCCCCATGTCCTGGTCCACGTAGCCCAGGGCGAGGCTCGGGCTCGTGCGGATGCCCGGGAAGCCGTCCGGGCGGGTCATCGCGGCGTGCAGCAGCCGGACGAACTGCGACTTGCCGGCGCCGTTGCGGCCGAGCACCACGACGCGGTCGCCCTGCGCCACCTCGAGCTTGGGGATCGTGAACAGCCTGCGCCCGTCCGGCGCCTGAACGCCGACGTTGTCGAGCCCGACGAGCACCCGCGCATGGGTGCCCCGGTTGCCGAGCCGAATCTCGCCCGGCCGCTCCCGGTGCACGGCGCGCGCGCGCTGCTCCAGCGCATCGGCGCGGCGCCTGATCTGGGCGGATTTGATCTGCGCCGCGTCGCTGCCGCTGTTGAGGCCCACATTGCGCAGTTCCTGGGCGCTCTCGCGCAGGCGCTTGACCTCGCGCAAGGTCTTGTCGCGCTGGGTCCGGGCGGCCTCGTCATGGGCGTCGAGGAGCGCACGGGCCCGCCGGTAGGGATGGGCGAAGGAGACGGATTCCTCGGGCCGCAGGAACAGGGTTTTCGTCGTGCAGGCATCGAGGAAGTCGCGGTCGTGGCTCGCCACCACGATGGGCGCGGTGAAACCCGCCAGGTTGATCCAGGCCTCCAGGGTGAAGAGCTTTTCGAGATCGAGATGGTTCGTGGGCTCGTCGAGGAGCAGCAGGTCGGGCTCGGTGATCCACGCGCGGGCGATCAGCGCGAGCCGCTGCCAGCCGCCGCTCAGCGCCCGCACGGGCAGGGTGCGCAGATCGGCCGGAGTGTCGAATTCGTCGAGCACCATGTCGACGCGCCATTCCTGGCTCTCGCGCTCGCCTGCCGGCAGGGCCTGCAGCAGCACGTCGTGCAGCGACAGATCGGCGAGACCGGCGGGCACGTCCTGCTCGACGAGGGCGACGCGCAGACCGCGCGAGCGCACGATGTCGCCCTCGGTCGGTTCGATGAGGCCGGCGAGGCATTTCAGAAGGGTCGACTTGCCGGCCCCGTTGGCCGCCACGAGGCCGAGGCGGTCGCCCTGGCCGATGACGAGGTTCAGGTTCCGGAACAGGGGGGTTTGGGCGATGAAGCTGACATTGCGAAGGCTCAAGGAGGCCATGGGAGGATCTCACGGGTGCGGCGCGCCCGGGCGAAGGCCGTCGAGGCGCGAACGATCTGGAACGTGTCAGACGCGCCGGATCCTTGCGGAGCCACGGGCGCGGGTGAGCCGTTCAGAGCTGACCGGAGTGAGATGAGGACGGAGAAAAGCCGTCAGATCCGCTCGATGGCCGGCCCTGCAACAAGCTGCTGCAGGGCGTGCCCGGGGCCGAACGTGCGTTGATGCATCGCTTCAATCATGCAGCCCTCCCCGGTTCGACATGGTGGATCGAGACGGTAGGCTTAACCGGAAACGCCCGCGGATGCAATCTCGGGTGCCGGCCGGCGTTTGACGAAGTCCACGAAGGCGCGCAGGGGCGCGGGCATGTGGCGGCGGCTCGGATAATAGAGGAAGGGTCCTGAAAAGGGCTGCTGCCAATCCTCCAGCACCGGCTCGAGGGCGCCACTCGCGAATTCGCGCTCCAGAAATCCCGCGAAGGTGGCGATCAGCCCGAGGCCCTGCAGGGCGGCGGCGATCTCCAGGTCGATGCTGTTGGCGACGACCCGGGCGGTGGGCGTGATTTTCACGACCTCGCCGTCGCGCTCGAACTCCCAGGGATGCATGATGCCGCTGGCGAAGCGGTGCCGGATGCAGGCGTGGTTCAGGATGCCCCTCGGGTGCGAGGGCCGGCCATGGGCGGCGAAATAGGCCGGCGCTCCCGCCACCGCGAAGCGCTGGGTGCGCGGGCCGATGGGCACGGCGATCATGTCCTTCTCCAGACGCTCGTCGTAGCGGATGCCTGCGTCGAAGCCCGCCGCCAGCACGTCGACGAAGCTGTCGTCGGTGGCGACCTCCAGGGTGATGCCCGGATGGGCGTCGAGGAACGGCCCGATGAGCCGCGGCAGCACCAGGCGGGCCACCGCCGTGGGAACGTTGAGCCGCAGGGTGCCGGTCGGCGAGTTCCGAAAGCCGTTCACCGCGTCGAGGGCGGCTGCGACCTCGCTCAAGGCCGGCCCCAGGCGTTCCAGGAGGCGCTGGCCGGCCTCGGTCGGCGTGACGCTGCGGGTGGTCCGGTTGAGCAGACGCACGCCGAGCCGCGCCTCCAGCCGCCGCAGGGCCTCGCTCAGGGACGAGGCCGAGACGCCGCGCAGCCGCGCCACGCTGCGGAAGCTGCGCGCCCGCGCGACCGCCGCGAAGGCTTCGAGATCCGCCAGATCCACATCGCTCATTGTTCGAAAATCCAAACAGCCTGTTCCGGTTATGCCGGATTATCGCACGAACCGGAAGCGGGCATGATCCGTTCATGCCGGCAGGACAGCTGGCCGCCATTTTTCAGGAGATCAGACAATGCAACACCGCCGCTTGGGGCAAACCGGCCCCTCCGTGTCCGCCCTCGGCCTCGGCTGCATGGGCATGTCGGGCATGTACGGTCCGGCGGACCGGGCCGAGAGCATCGCGACCATCCATGCGGCCTTTGACGCCGGCATCACCCTGCTCGACACGGGTGATTTCTACGGCATGGGCCACAACGAGATGCTGATCGGCGAGGCCCTCGAGGGCCGCAACCGGGACCAGGCCGTGATCAGCGTCAAGTTCGGCGCCATGCGCGAGCCGTCCGGCGCCTGGCTCGGCTACGACGCCCGGCCGCAGGCGGTCAAAAGCTTCCTCGCCTATACGCTCCAGCGCCTGAGGGTCGATCATATCGACATCTACCGGCCGGCGCGGCTCGATCCGAACGTGCCGATCGAGGACACGATCGGGGCCATCGCCGACATGGTGAAGGCCGGCTATGTGCGCCAGATCGGCCTGTCCGAGGTCGGGGCCGACACGATCCGCCGGGCGGCGGCCGTGCATCCGATCTGCGACCTGCAGATCGAGTATTCCCTCATCTCCCGGGGCATCGAGGACGCGATCCTGCCGGCCTGCCGCGAACTCGGCATCGGCATCACGGCCTATGGGGTGCTCTCCCGCGGGCTGATCAGCGGCCATTGGCGCAAGGACCAGGCGGGGGCCGGCGATTTCCGCGCCCACAGCCCGCGCTTTCAGGACGGCAACGTGGACAGGAACCTGGCGCTGGTCGACGCACTCAAGAGCGTGGCGGAGCGCAAGGGCGTCAGCGTGGCGCAGATCGCCATCGCCTGGGTGGCCGCTCAGGGCGACGACATCGTGCCGCTCGTGGGCGCCCGCCGCCGGGATCGGCTGCAGGAAGCACTCGGATCCCTCGACGTGCGGCTGACGCGCGACGATCTCGCGGCCATCGAGCAGGCCGTGCCCAAGGGCGCCGCCGCGGGCGACCGCTACGCTGCGCCCCAGATGGCCATGCTGGACAGCGAACGGGGGTAAGATCCCCGGTCATCACCGGGCTTGTGCCGGTGATCCCGATCGTTTGGAACGCCGAGCCTCACCGTATCGGGATGGCCGGGACAGGCCCGGCCATGACGGAAACGTGTGGCTGGTCAGGCCGCCTCACCCCTCCCCGGTCTTTCCTGCCCGGTCTTCGGCCCGACCCGTTCGCGCATGAAGGCGAGATAAGCGTCCTCCGAGGTTTCTCGGCGGGCGGCGACCAGGGGCTTGATGTCGTCGGTGGCGACATAGCGCAGCCGGTCGCTGCCGTCCGTGGCGGCCGTCCAGATCACCTCGGCCACCTCGTCGCTTGTCGCATCGGCCCGGGCGGCGCGCAGGCCGGCGAAGACCTCCTGGGCGGCCGTCACGAAGGGCTCGTAATCGGCCGGGATGGCAGCCCGAGCGGCCTCGCCGCCGCTGCGCTCGCCGAACCGGGTGCTGGTGACGCCGCCGGGCTCGACGACCTTCACGGCGATCCCGAGGCTCGCGAGCTCATAGGACAGGGATTCGGAGAACCCCTCCAGGGCGAACTTGGACGCGCAATAGAGCGAGATCATCGGCAGGGCGAAGACGCCGGCGCCCGAGCTGACATTGACGATCACGCCCGCCCGGTTGGCGCGGAAATGCGGCAGCACCGCCCGGGTCACGTCCATGAGCCCGAACAGGTTGACGTCGAACTGCTCCCGGATCTTGTCGCGCGACGTTCCCTCGAACACCCCGAACAGGCCGAAGCCCGCATTGTTCACGAGCACGTCGAGGCGCCCGAAGCGCTCGATCCCGGCCGCCAATGCGGCGTCGATGCTGGCCTGGTCCTGAACGTCGAGCCGCGTGACGAGGACATTGTCGAGACCGGCCAGGGCCGCTCCCTCCTCGGGACGGCGCATGGTCGCGACGACGTTCCACCCGCGGGAGGCGAAGAGGCGGGCGGTGGCCTCGCCGAAGCCGGTGGAGGCACCTGTGATGAGAACGGTACGAGTCATGGGAAAAGCTCCTGTGCTGGAGCTTCCATATGGATCCGCGCGATTAGTGTGATAAGCCGTTCAATTCTACACGGGATGATGAAGGATTTCGCACAATGGCGGATCTGGGCCTCAACGATCTCAAGGCTCTGGCGGCCGTGGCGGCCCATCGCAGCTTCCGGGCGGCGGCGCTCGACCTCGGCCTGTCGCCCTCCTCCCTGAGCCATACGGTGGCGAGCCTTGAGAGACGCCTCGGCGTGCGGCTTTTCAACCGCACGACCCGCAGCGTTTCCGTCACCGAAGCCGGCGAGGCCTTTCTGGCCCGGGTGCAGCCAGCCCTGCGGGAGCTCGAGGAAGCGGTCGAAAGGGTCAATCGCTACCGGCAGACCCCGGCGGGCCTCCTGCGCCTGAACACCTCCGAGGGCGGGGCCATGCGGGTCCTGCCGATCCTCCTCGACTTCCTGCAGGCCTATCCCGACATGCGGGTCGACGTGGTCTGCGAGGGACGGATGGTCGACATCGTGGCGGGCGGCTTCGATGCCGGCCTTCGCATCGCGGAGGCCGTGCCGCAGGAGATGGTGTCCATAGCGTTGGGGCTCGACGAGGAGTTCGCCGTGGTGGGAGCACCCGATTATGTTTCGGCCCACGGCCTGCCGCAGAACCCGGCCGATCTGTTCGAGCACGAATGCATCCGCACCCGCCTGCCGAGCGGGACCATCTACCGCTGGGAGTTCGAGCGCTCGGGCGAGGCGATCCGCCTCGACGTTCCGGGCCGCCTGACTCTGGGAACCCACGATCTCGGCCTGCAGGCGGCCCGGGCCGGCGCCGGCCTTGCCTATGTCAACCGGCGCTCGGCGGAAGCGGATCTCGCGACCGGGCGCCTGGTGCGCGTCCTGGCTGACTGGACGCCGCCCTTTGCGGGCATCTGCCTCTATTATCCGCGCCAGCGCCTGCCTTCGGCGGGCCTCAGGGCCTTCATCGACCATTTCCAGGCCGCGCGAAGGCGCTGACGGATCCTTCGCTCCGATGCAGGCTCAGGCCTTCGACGGCCTTGCTCCGAAGATCGCGCTGCCGACCCGTACATGGGTCGCGCCGAGCTGGATCGCCGCATCGAAATCGGCACTCATGCCCATGGACAGCACGCCAAGCCCGTGACGCTTCGCGATGGTGTTGAGCAGGGCGAAATGAGGCGACGGCGGGTCCTCGGCCGGCGGGATGCACATGAGGCCCTCGATCTGCAATCCGTACCGTTCGCGGCACGCCTCGAGGAAGGCGTCGACCTCGGTCGGAACCACGCCGCCCTTCTGCGGCTCCTCGCCGGTGTTCACCTGAACCAGCAGGCGGGGCGTCCGGCCCTGCCGGGCGATCTCCTTGGCGAGCGCCTCGGCGAGCGACGGGCGGTCGAGGGTGTGGATCACGTCGAAGAGCTCCACGGCCTCGCGGGCCTTGTTGGACTGGAGCGGGCCGATCATGTGGAGCTCCACATCCGGAAAGCGTGCGCGCAGGCCCGGCCATTTCGTCTTGGCCTCCTGCACGTAGTTCTCGCCGAAGACGCGCTGGCCCACAGCGAGCACCGGCTCGATGGCCTCGGCGGGAAAGGTCTTCGAGACCGCCACGAGGGTGATGCCGGACGGGTCGCGCCCGTAATCGGACGCCGCGCGCCGGATGCTCTCCTGCACCTGCCTCAGGCCGTCGACCGCGTGGTTGTCGTTCATGGGATCCTCTTAAAGCCGCCTCGCGCGCGCGAAACCGTTGACCGCGCGGGAGAGCTGTGTCCTAGTCCGCCGCAACCCGGCGGCGCAAGCCGCTTCGCACCATTCACGACGGATATAGACGAGACATGAGGCCCGAGCGCTACAACGCCAAGGAAGCCGAGCTGAAATGGCGGAAGGTCTGGAACGACCAGGACCTGTTCAAGACCAACAACGACGACCCGCGTCCGAAATACTACGTGCTCGAGATGTTCCCCTATCCGTCGGGGCGCATCCACATGGGCCATGTGCGCAACTACACCATGGGCGACGTGGTGGCGCGCTACAAGCGCGCCCGCGGCTTCAACGTGCTCCATCCCATGGGCTGGGACGCCTTCGGCATGCCGGCCGAGAACGCCGCCATGCAGAACAAGGTCCACCCGAAGGAATGGACCTATGCCAACATCGCCACGATGCGCGCCCAGCTGCAGAGCATGGGCCTGGCCATCGACTGGAGCCGCGAGATCGCAACCTGCGATCCGAGCTATTACAAGCACCAGCAGCGCATGTTCCTGGACTTCCTGGAGGCCGGCCTCGTCGACCGCAAGACCGCCAAGGTGAACTGGGACCCGGTCGACCATACGGTGCTCGCCAACGAGCAGGTGATCGACGGGCGCGGCTGGCGCTCCGGCGCCCTGGTCGAGCAGCGCGAGTTGACCCAGTGGTTCCTGAAGATCACCGATTTCGCGCAGGATCTCGACGACCGGCTCGACACCCTGGACCGCTGGCCCGAGAAGGTGCGCCTGATGCAGCGCAACTGGATCGGCCGCTCGGAAGGCCTGCTGGTCCGCTTCGCCCTGAAGCCGGAAACGGTGCCGAACGGCGAGACCGAGCTGCAGATCTACACGACGCGGCCCGACACCCTGTTCGGCGCCAAGTTCATGGCCGTCGCGCCCGATCATCCGCTGGCGAAGGCCGCGGCCGAGAAGAACCCGGAGCTGGCCGCCTTCATCGAGGAGGCCAAGCGCATGGGCACGGCCCAGGAAGCCATCGACAAGGCCGAAAAACTCGGCTTCGACACGGGCATCCGCGCCGAGCATCCGTTCGATCCGAACTGGACCCTGCCGGTCTATGTGGCGAATTTCATCCTGATGGAATACGGCACCGGCGCCATCTTCGGCTGCCCGGCGCACGACCAGCGCGACCTGGACTTCGTCAACAAGTACGGCCTGGGCAACACCCCCGTGGTCTGCCCGCCGGACGTCGACCCGGCCAGCTTCGTGGTGACGGACGTGGCCTATGACGGCGACGGTCGGATGATCAATTCCCGCTTCCTCGACGGCCTGACCATCGCGGAGGCGAAGGAGGAGGTCGCCCGGCGCCTGGAGGCCGAGACCCGGGGCAATCACGCGGTGGCCGAGCGCAAGGTGAACTTCCGCCTGCGCGACTGGGGCATCTCGCGCCAGCGCTACTGGGGCTGCCCGATCCCGGTGATCCATTGCGATGCCTGCGGGGTCGTGCCGGTGCCGAAGGACCAGCTGCCCGTGGTGCTGCCGGAGGACGTGTCCTTCGACGTGCCGGGCAACCCGCTCGACCGCCATCCCACGTGGAAACACGTGGACTGCCCGCAATGCGGCGGCAAGGCCCGGCGCGAGACCGACACCATGGACACCTTCGTGGATTCGTCCTGGTACTTCGCACGCTTCACGGACCCGACCCTGACGGACGAGCCCACCGACCCGGCGACCGTGGACCGCTGGCTGCCGGTCGATCAGTATATCGGCGGCATCGAGCACGCGATCCTGCACCTGCTCTATTCGCGCTTCTTCACCCGGGCGATGAAGAAGACCGGTCATGCCGGCCTGGACGAGCCGTTCGCCGGCCTGTTCACGCAGGGCATGGTGGTGCACGAGACCTACAAGGACGCCACTGGCGGCTGGGTGCTGCCCGCCGACGTGCGCTTCGAGGTGCAAGGCGCAACCCGCAAGGCCTTCCATGTGGAGACCGGCGCCCCGATCGAGATCGGCTCCATCGAGAAGATGTCGAAGTCGAAGAAGAACACGGTCGATCCCGACGAGATCATCGCGTCCTACGGGGCCGACACGGCGCGCTGGTTCATGCTGTCCGACTCGCCCCCTGAGCGCGACGTGATCTGGACCGAGGAGGGCGTCCAGGGCGCCGGCCGGTTCGTGCAGCGGGTGTGGCGCCTGATCGGCGAGATTGCGGACCGTATGGACGGCGGCAACGGCGCCGCGGCCGAGGGTCCGATCGCGCTCGCCGTGCGCAAGGCCGCACACAAGGCCCTGGCGGCCGTCGAGGACGACATTGAGCGCCTGCGCTTCAACCGCTGCGTGGCTCATCTCTACGAGCTCGCCAACGCCCTGCAGGATCTGGCGAACCAGGCGAAAAGCAGCGACGAGCAGGGCCTGGGCCAGGCTTTCACCGAGGCCGGGCGCATCTTCGTGCAACTGCTCGCCCCGATGATGCCGCACCTGGCCGAGGAGTGCTGGGCGGCCTTGAGCCAGCCCGGCCTGGTGTCCGACACGGCCTGGCCGGCGGTCGACCGGTCCCTGCTGGTCGAGGACACGGTCACCCTGCCGGTGCAGGTCAACGGCAAGAAGCGCGCCGACGTGACGGTTGCCCGCGATGCCGATCAGGCTACCATCGAGGCGGCCGTGCTCTCGCTTGACGGCGTGCAAAAGGCTATGGAAGGCAAGCCCGCCCGCAAGTTCATCGTGGTTCCCCAAAGGATCGTGAATGTCGTCGTTTAACCTGAAAGGTCTCGCCTCGGTCGTTCTCGTGGCGAGCCTGTCTCTCGGCCTGTCCGCCTGCTTCCGGCCCCTCTACGGCCCGACGGCTTCGGGCGAGTCCCTCCAGACGGTGCTGGCCTCCATCGACGTGCCGGAGGTGAAGTGGCCGCCGGCCCTCGCGAATTCGGGGCATTATCTGCGCAGCGAGCTGGTCTACCTGCTCAACGGCTCGGGATCGGACACGCCCAAGCGCTACAACCTGAAGCTGGCGTTGCAGGAAAGCCGGTCGAGCCCGGTGGTCGACACCGAGACCGGCACGGCGAGCTCCGTGATCGTCGGCGGGACCCTGACCTATACCCTGACGAGCCTCGACGGGAAGACCGTGGTCACCCAGGGCACGGCGACCTCCACGACGAGCTTCGACCGCTTCCCGCAGCGCTTCGCCAACATCCGGGCAGGACGCGATGCGGAGATCAGGCTCGCCAGGGACCTGGCGCAGCAGGTGAGAACCCGGCTGTCGGCGGCGCTCGCCACCGCCGGCTGACGCCGATGGTCGCCGTCAAAGCCGGTGACGTCGACGGGGCGCTGCGGCGCCCCGATCCGCGCGTCGGCGTGTTCCTGTTCTACGGGCCCGACATGGGGCTGATCAACGAGCGCGCCCGCTCGGTGGCCGAGCGCGCCGTGGACGATCCGTCCGACCCGTTCCAGCTCATCCGCATCGACGGCGACGATATCGCGGCCGACCCGGCTCGCCTCGCGGATGAGGCCGGCACCATGGGGCTGTTCGGGTCGAAGCGCGCCATCTGGGTGAAGTCCACCTCGCGCAACATCGCCCCGGCCGTCGATGCCGTCCTGAAAGGAGAGCTGCAGGATACGGTGATCGTCATCGAGGGCGGCGACCTCCAGAAATCGTCCCCCCTGCGGACCCTCTGCGAGCGCTCGCAGAAGGCGCTGGCCCTGCCCTGCTATGCGGATACGGGCCGGGATCTCGGCACGGTGGTCGACGAGACCCTGAAGGCGAACGGCTTCTCGATCCAGCGCGAGGCCAGGACCGCCCTGATCGCGAGCCTCGGCGGCGACCGGCTCGCCACCCGGGGCGAACTCGCCAAGCTGATGCTTTACGCCCATGGCCAGAGCGAGATCACGCTCGCGGACGTGGACGCGATCATGAGCGACGTCTCCAGCCTCGCCATGGACGCGGTGATCGATGCCGCCTTCGCCGGCGAGGGCACGGGTCTCGAGGTGGGCTCGCGGCGTCTCGCCGCCGAGGGGGTGAACGCATCCGTGCTGCTGGGCGCCGCGCTCCGTCATGCCCTGATGCTGCTGACGGCGCGCCTTTCCGTTGAGGAAGGACGCCCGATCCCGACCGTGATGGAGACCCTGCGCAGCCTGCATTTCCGGCGCAAGCCCCTTGTGGAGCGTCATCTGCAGCGCTGGACCGGCGGCAGCCTCAGGAACGCGATCGCCCTCCTGCAGGCCAGCCTCCTTCAGACCCGCCGCCTGGCCGATCTCGATGATACGATCGCGGCGAAGACCCTGCTCGACATCGCCCGGGCGGCGCGGCGGTAGAGTCCTTCCCGCTTCATCCTGGCCGGGTCTGTCCCGGCGGTGCCGATGCGGAGAAGTACCGCGCTGTGCACAAACGAAATCACCGGCACGAGGCCGGTGATTCCATGCCATGCGAGCCTGCCGCCCGTCCTTTTATGGATTGAGCCTCCGGCACAAGCCGTCGAGCTGATCCAGCGTCTTGTACTTGATGCGCAATTCGCCGCCCTTGCCCTTGTGGTCGATGCTGACCGTGAGGCCCAGCACGTCCTGCAGGGCCTTTTCGAGGGCGCGGGTGTCCGGATCCTTCTCGGCTTTGACGGACTTGGCCGCCTTGGCCTCCGCCTTCTCCGGATCGGCGTTGTCGCTCTGGGCGATCTCCTCGACCTGGCGCACGCTCAGGCCCTCGTCGAGAATCCGCTTGGCCACCTGCACCGGATCCTTCACGGACAGGAGCGCGCGGCCATGGCCGGCGGTGAGCTTGCGCTCCATCATGAGCTTGCGCACGCCGACGGGCAGGTCGGCGAGGCGCAGCATGTTGGCGATGTGGCTGCGGCTCTTGCCGATGATCTTCGACAGGTTCTCCTGCGTGTAGGAGAACTCGACCATGAGCCGGGAATAACCTTCCGATTCCTCGATGGGGTTGAGGTCGGCGCGCTGAACATTCTCGAGGATGGCGTATTCGAGCGAGGTCTTGTCGTCGATCGACACGATCACGACCGGCACCTTGTGCAGGCCGGCCTTCTGCGCCGCGCGCCAGCGCCGCTCGCCGGCGACGATTTCATAACGCTCCGTATTGGTCGGCAACGAGCGCACCACGATGGGCTGAATGATGCCGCGATCCTTGATCGACTGGGTCAGCTCCTGCAGATCCTCCTCGTCGAATCGCTTGCGAGGATTGCGCGGGTTCGGCTGCAGGAACTCTACAGGCACGTGGCGCGGGACGAAGCCCTTGCGCTCGAGATTGCCCATCTCGTCTCCGACTTCGCCGATCAGGGCGGCCAGTCCCCGGCCCAGGCGCGACTTACCTTCTTCTGCCATTGTCTCTCTCAAACTGTTCAAGCCGCGCGCAGGGCGCGTTCACGCTGAATGACTTCCGAGGCCAAGCGGAGATAGGCCTGCGAGCCGGCGCATTTCAGATCGTAGAGCAACACCGGCTTGCCGTGCGACGGCGCTTCCGACACCCGGACGTTGCGGGGGATCATGGTCTCGTACACCTTGGCGCCCATGAACTCGCGCACGTCGGCCACGACCTGTCCCGACAGGTTGTTGCGCGGGTCGAACATGGTCAGCACGACCCCGTGGATCGACAGGTCCGGGTTGAGGGCCGACCGGACCTGCTCGACCGTCTTGAGCAACTGGCTGAGGCCTTCCAGAGCAAAAAATTCGCATTGGAGGGGCACCAGAACCGCGTCAGCGGCCACCAACGCATTGATGGTCAAAAGATTGAGCGATGGCGGGCAATCGATCAAAATATAGGTAAAAGGTTCGCTTACCTCGACGGCTGAAAGGCTCGCGATCGCCGACCGGAGCCGGTGCGAGCGATTCCGCTCGTTGGCGATCTCCAGTTCGACGCCGAGCAGGTCGAGCGTCGAGGGGGCCACGGACAATCCGGGCACGACAGTCTCGGTGATCGCCTCGGCCAGCGACGATTCGCCGGCGAGCACGTGATAGGTCGAGATCTGGCGGCTCTTCCGATCGATGCCCAGGCCCGTCGAGGCATTGCCCTGCGGGTCGAGATCGATGATCAGCACCTTCTCGCCGATGGCCGCGAGCGCGGTGCCGAGGTTGATCGCCGTCGTGGTCTTGCCGACGCCCCCCTTCTGGTTGGCGAGCACGAGAACGCGCGGCTCCACGCCACGCGCGCCTGCTTCGGGTCCGTTGCGGTCGGTCATCATGAATGGCTCTCGATGGAGGTTATGCGCAGAATCCTGGCTTCGGAATCGGTCAGGCTCGGCAGGATCTCTGCCTCGAATGTCCACTTTTTCCGGGCCTCGGTCAATTCGGTCTCGGCATCGCGCCCCTTGGGAAAGAGGCCGATTGTCCCCGATTTCAACAAGGGTGCGGTCCAGTCCAGCAGCTGGTCGAGCGCTGCCAGAGCCCGGGCAGAGACCACATCGGCTTGGCCCAGAAAGTCCGGCACGACGGTTTCCAGCCGCGCCTCGCGGATGGTCGCCGAGACGCCCGTCAGCCGGGCGATGTGTCGGAGGAACGCGCATTTGCGCGAGTTGCTTTCGACCAGATGGACGCTGAGTCCCCTCTCCGCGCCCGCAATGGCGAGCACGAGACCCGGGAACCCGGCACCCGATCCCAGGTCGAGCCAGGTCTTGGCCTCCGGTGCGAGATCGAGAAGCTGGAGAGAGTCGACGATGTGACGCTGCCAGATCTGGTCCAGGGTCGCAGGACCGACGAGATTCTTGATCGCCTGCCAGCGCCGAAGCTCCCGTTCGAGCAATTCGAGCTTCTCGAATGTTTCACGTGAAACATTGAGGTCGGAGGCCGTGACCATGCTGGGCTTCGTCACGACAAGACCTCAGCCGAACCGGCGCGATGCCCAGGAGACCTGCGGGCGTGAGCCGCCAGCAGGGTCAGCGCTGCCGGCGTGATGCCCTCGATCCGGGCAGCCTGGCCAAGGGTCTTAGGGCGGACCAGATCGAGCTTGGCCTTGATTTCGTTCGACAGCCCCGGAAGCCCCTGGAAATCGATCGTGTCCTCCAGAACCACGCTCTCGTCCCGTCGGTAGGCCGCGATATCCGCCTTCTGGCGGTCGAGGTAAACCGCATAGGTGGCGTCCGTCTGCAGCCGCTCCCGCACCGATTGGCTGACGCTTTTCAGGTCAGGCCAGACCCGCTCCAGGTCCTCCCACACGATCGTCGGATAGGACAGCAGCTGATAAGCCGTGCGGCGAATCCCGTCCTGGTTCAGGTCCAGGCCATGGCGCGACGCCTCCCTGGGGGTCACGGCGAGCGCCTGCAACTGCTGGCGCGTCGCGCGGATCTCGTCCTGGGACCGCCCGAAGTGAGCCGCGCGTTCGCTGCCGACGCAGCCGATCTCCAGGCCCTTGCCGGTGAGGCGCTCGTCCACATTGTCGATGCGCAGACTCAGGCGATACTCGGAGCGTGAGGTGAACATGCGATAGGGCTCGCTCACCCCACGGGTGACCAGGTCGTCGATGAGGACGCCGAGATAGGACTCCGCCCGGTCGAACACGATACCGTCCTGGCCCGAGGCGCGACGGGCGGCATTCAGCCCCGACGCCAGCCCCTGGGCGGCCGCCTCCTCATAGCCGGTCGTGCCATTGATCTGGCCGGCCAGGAACAGGCCGGCGACCGCCTTCGTTTCGAGCGTGGCCGTGAGATTGCGCGGATCGACATAGTCGTACTCGATCGCATAGGCCGGCTGGATCATCCGGACCTTCTCCAGGCCCGGAATGTGCTTCAGGAAGGCCAGCTGCACGTCCTCCGGCAGCGACGTCGAAATCCCGTTGGGATAGACCGTAAAGTCGTCGAGCCCCTCCGGTTCCAGGAAGATCTGATGACCGTCCCGGTCGCCGAAGCGGACGACCTTGTCTTCGATCGACGGGCAATAGCGCGGTCCCCTGCCCTGGATCCCGCCCGAATACATGGCCGAACGGTGCAGGTTGTCCCGGATCAGGCCGTGAACCTGGGCCGTGGTACGGGTGATGCCGCATTCGATCTGCGGGTTCGTGATGCGGGTGGTCAGCAGGGAGAACGGCACGGGCTCGTCATCGGCTGCCTGCTTGTCGACGCCGGCCCAATCGATTGTGCGGCCGTCGAGGCGGGGCGGGGTTCCTGTCTTAAGACGCCCGAGGGTGAAGCCGAGCCGCGCAAAGGTCTGTGGCAGGCCGAGCGACGGCCGCTCTCCCATGCGGCCCGCTGGAATCTTCCTCTCGCCGATATGAATAAGGCCCGACAGGAAGGTGCCGGTCGTAATGACGACGGCTCCGGCGGCCAGCACGCGCCCATCCGTGAGCCGCAGACCCGTGACGCGACCATCCTGGACCAGGAGATCGTCGGCCTCCCCCTCCACGATGGCGAGGTTTTCTGTTTGCAGGAGCTCGGCCTGCATGGCACGGGCATAGAGCTTACGGTCCGCCTGGGTGCGCGGTCCGCGTACGGCAGGACCCTTACGGCGGTTGAGCAGGCGGAACTGGATACCGGCCCGGTCGGCGATGCGGCCCATGACCCCGTCCAGGGCATCGATCTCGCGCACGAGATGCCCCTTGCCGAGCCCCCCGATGGCCGGGTTGCACGACATGGCGCCGATGGTCGCCAGCTTATGCGTGACGAGGGCCGTACGCGCGCCCATGCGGGCCGAGGCCGCGGCCGCTTCGGACCCGGCATGGCCGCCGCCTACGACAATCACATCGTAAAGGTCACCCATCCATCTTCTCCATGCGGCAAGGCCGGCTTCAGGCAATAGCCTGACGTCCGCTCCGCTGCCGTCATTCCCGCCGGACGCTCGACCTGGGACGGGAGCGTCGGATTGCTGTCTGTTCGGATGCATCTGGCTCTAAGCCGCCGCGCAGCGAAGGTCAAAAGGGCAAAATGTTTCACGTGAAACATTCCGAGCCAAACCTCGGTTCTGCACGTCCCGTTCACAGGTTGTGCCGCGATGATTCAGCATTGTTCCACCGATTCGTGAACCGGAAAATGGGACCCGACCCCGTTCGACCGATGGGGAGTGCAGCCTGCAATCACTTGCCGATGCAGAAGCTCGAAAACAAGCGATCGAGCATGTCCTCCACGTCGACCCGACCGGTGATCTCACCGATCGACCTCGCGGCAAGGCGGACCTCTTCAGCGGCAAGTTCGAGCGGGCCCCCGTCCACCAGGAGAGCACGCGCCCGTACAAGCGAGTCCTGTGCTCGTTCAAGGGCCCTGCGGTGACGCTCGCGGGTCACCAAGGCATCGCCCTGCCCCATCAGAGCGCCGGCCTCCTGCTCGAGCCGGGCGATCAAGCCGGGCAGGCCTTCGCCGGTCGCCGCCGCGATCATCAGGTCGCAATCCTGCCGGGACCCCGGCAGATCGGCCTTCGTGCCCACCCGCAGCAGGTGCCGCGCCTGGGGCGGTTCTCCCGGCTGGTCGTCCGGCGGCACGAGCCAGAGCACGAGATCCGCATCCTGCGCCCGGGCGCGGGCGCGGGTGACGCCCTCCTGCTCGATGAGATCGAGGCTCTCCCGCAGGCCCGCCGTGTCGACGATGATCACCGGGAGGCCGCCGAGATCGCAGTGCACCTCGATCACGTCACGCGTGGTTCCGGCAACCGGCGACACGATGGCAACATCCCGGCGCGCCAGGGCATTGAGCAGGGTCGACTTACCGGCATTGGGCGGGCCTGCCAGAACGACGGTCAGGCCCTCGCGCAGGCGCTCGCCGCCACGATCGGCCACGGCACGGCCGATCTCGTCCCGCACCCCGTCGATCATTCGCAGAATGTCCGCTTCGAGATCCTCCGGCACGTCGCCCTCGTCGGAAAAGTCCAGGCTCGCTTCGAGGAGGGCGAGAACCTGCAGGACGGTGTCGCGCCAGCCCTCGGCGGCGTTCCCGAGCCGCCCTCCGAGCTGGCGCATGGCCTGCCGGCGCTGGGCCTCGGTCTCGGCGTCGATGATATCCGCCAAACCCTCGACCTGAGCCAAATCCATCCGCCCATGGAGGAACGCCCGGCGGGTGAACTCGCCCGCCTGGGCCGGGCGGCAATGGCCCAAGGACCCGAGGGCCCGCAGCACGGCGGCCCGGGTCGCCAGGCCGCCATGGATATGGAGCTCCGCCTGATCCTCGCCGGTGAAGCTCTCCGGCCCCGGCATCCACAGGACCAGGGCCTGATCGAGGGGTTCTCCGCTCGAAGGATCCTTCAGGATCCGCACCACGGCGCGGCGCGGCGCCGGCAGCCCTCCCGCCATCCGCTCCAGAACCCTGCCGCTCTCCGGCCCGCTGATCCGGATCAGGCACACGGCGGCGCGGCCGTGACCCGAGGCGATGGCGAAGATGGTGTCGTCCGAACGCATGAGGGTGAACCCTGTGAGACCGAAGAGGCGTTATGGTTGATGACGTCTTAAGACCGTGAGGCGCGGCCGGGATCCGTGGCGGCCGGTCAGCCCGACTTGGGAGCAGGACCCATGAACCGCCTGAACGAGGCCAGTTCCCCGTATCTTCTGCAGCACCGGGACAATCCTGTCCATTGGTGCGAATGGGGACCCGACGCCCTGGCCGAGGCCCGGCGGCTCAGCAGGCCGATCCTGATCTCGATCGGCTATGCCGCCTGCCACTGGTGCCATGTGATGGCCCACGAGAGCTTCGAGGATCCTGACGTGGCCGCGGTCATGAACGAGCACTTCGTCAACATCAAGGTCGACCGCGAGGAGCGCCCCGACGTGGACCACGTCTATATGAGCGCCCTTCATCTGCTCGGCGAACCCGGCGGCTGGCCCCTCACCATGTTCCTGACCCCCGACGGCGAGCCGTTCTGGGGCGGCACCTACTTCCCCAAGGAGCCACGCTTCGGCCGGCCGGGCTTCACGGCGGTGCTGCGGGAGGTCAGCCGCCTGTACCACGCGGAGCCCGAGCGGATCCTCAAGAACCGGGACGCGATCAAACAACACCTCGCGCGGGCCGAACGGAGCGATGGCGGCACGCTCGGCCTCGCCGATCTCGACCGCATGGGCTCGCGGCTCGCCGGGCTGATCGACCCGGAGAACGGCGGCCTGCAGGGCGCACCGAAATTCCCCAACCCGCCGATCCTCGAGTTCCTCGCCCGCTATGTCCGCCGCACCGGGGACGACGAGGCGGAGAAGGGCTTCCTCCTGACCCTGGAGCGGATGGCGCTCGGCGGCATCCATGATCATCTCGGCGGCGGCTTCGCTCGCTACTCCGTCGACGAACGCTGGCTCGTGCCGCATTTCGAGAAGATGCTCTACGACAATGCGCAGCTCCTGGAGCTCTACGCCCTGGCCTTTGCCGAGACAGGCCGGTCCATCTTCCGGGATGCCGCCGCCGGCATCGTCGCATGGCTCGAACGGGAGATGACCACGCCGGAAGGCGCCTTCGCGTCGAGCCTCGATGCGGATTCGGAAGGCGAGGAGGGTCGCTTCTATGTCTGGAGCCTGTCCGAGATCCAGGAGACCCTGGGCGACGGGGATGCGGCCTTCTTCGCGAAGGTCTACGACATCACCGAGGACGGAAACTTCGAAGGCCGGAACATCCCCAACCGGCTCCTCTCCGGCGAGGCCCCGCCCGCCGTGGAGGAGCGGCTGTCCCTCATGCGGGCGACGCTTCTGGAGCGCCGCGCCGGGCGGGTGCGGCCCGGCCTCGACGACAAGGTGCTGGCGGACTGGAACGGGCTGATGATCGCGGCCCTCGTGCGCGCCGCCGCCCTGCTCGACCGGCCGGACTGGATCGGCCTCGCGGCCCGGGCCTACCGGTTCGTCCGTGACGCGATGAGCCGGGATGGGCGGCTCGGCCATTCCTGGCGTGGCGGCGCTCTGATCTTCCCGGGCTTTGCCCTCGATCAGGCCGCCATGATGCGGGCCGCGCTCGCCCTCTTCGAGGCGACCTGCGAGCCCGCCTATCTCCGGGACGCGGAAATCTGGCGCGACGGTCTGCTCACCGACTTCATGGTCGCCGAGACCGGCAGCCTCGCCATGACGGGCCGGGGGGCGGATCCTCTCGTCGTCCGTCCGCAGCCCACCCAGGACGACGCAGTGCCCAATGCCAACGGGGTCTTCGCCGAGGCGATGGTTCGGCTGGCGCAGATCACCGAGGCGCAGGACGATCTCCGGCGCGCCTCGGACGTGCTGAGCGCGCTCGTGGGAATCGCCCGGTCGGCGCCGCTCGGCCATACCTCGATTCTCAACGCCCTCGACCTGCACCTGCGGGGCCTGAGCATCCTCGTGACGGGTCATGATTCCGACACCCTGTACGCGGCCGCTTTGGCCCTCCCCTATCTCGATCGCAGCGTCCGCCGGCTGCGTCCCGATGAGGCCCTCGACGACGATCATCCGGCCAAGGCACTTGCCAACGAGGGCCCGGGCGCCCGGGCGCTCGTCTGCGCCGGCATGCGCTGCTCCCTTCCGGTTACGGATGCCGAGGAGCTGAGAGCCACAGTGGCCGAGATGCTGGCCGTACGGACAGCGGAATGAGCGGAGTCCATGTTCTCACGTCATCACCGGGCCTGTCCCGGTGATCCCGATGCGAAAGACGCGGCGCTTCATGCAATCGGGATGGCGGCACAAGGCCGGCCATGACGTGGCGAGTGTCGCTCACCGGTCCATTTCGACAAGGAGAGAAACCGCCCTCAGCAATCCGGCTCCCGCCCGGGCGTCTCCCGCTTCAGGTGGGTGAGCGGCAGGGCCGCGTCGGATTTTACCCGAGTGAGGGCGAAGTTCGACCGGATATCGCCGATCATCGGCAGGACCAGGAGCCTGTCGGTCAGAAGCCTCTCGTACGCCTTGAGGTTGGCCACCACGATCTCGGCCATGAAGTCGGCTGTACCGGACACCATGTGGCAGGCCACCACCTCCGGCATCGAGACCAGGGCCTGCTGCAGCGCCTGGGCATTGTCGCGGGAATGCTTCTCGACCTTGATCTCGACGAAGACCGTAAGTCCGAGACCGACCGAATCCCGGTCGAGCACGGCCCGGTAGGTGCGGATGAAGCCGTCGCGCTCCAGCCGCCGCACCCGGCGCAGGCAGGGTGAGGGCGAGAGCCCGACCTGATCGGCCAGTTCCTGGTTGGTCAGCCGCCCGTCGGATTGCAGGGCGGACAAAATCCGCAGGTCGATGGCATCGAGTTCAATGAACGGCATGGCAGCGTCAAACCCCGCTTCGACGCAATCTTCTGCCAAGAACCTGCCGTCATCAAGTCGATCTTCGCAAGGACATGCCCTCGCCTGCCAGCTTATGCTCCAGACCCTGGAGGCTCGCCATGTCCGATCTCGCCGGTTCCCCGTCTCGAACCCGCCTCGACCTAACCGGATGGCTTGCCGCCTTCGCCACGGTGACGATCTGGGCCGTGTGGGCGGTCGCCACCCGCCACGCGGTCACGCACGATCTGCCGCCGGCCGCAATCGGCCTGCTGCGATTCGGGGTTCCCGCCCTCCTGCTCCTCCCGATCAGTGCGCGAACCGGACTGTTTCCGAAAGGCCTCGGCATCGTCAAAGGTCTCGGGCTCCTCGGCTCCGGCGCCCCCTTCTTCCTGATCGTCGCGCTCGGCATGCAATATGCGCCGGCGGCGGAGATCGGGCCGCTCCTGCCCGGTACCATGCCGCTCTTCGTCGCGCTCGTCGGTTGGCTCGTCTTCGGCGAGCGCCTCGCGCGCCTCCGGGTCGCCGGCTTCGGTCTCGTCCTCCTGGGCATCGTGTGCATCACCGGCCAGTGGGGGATCTACACCCATGCCTATCGCCGCAGCGGCCTGTCGGCCCTTCAGGCGGCATCCCTCATCGGCCTGTGGTCCTTTCTCCTCCTCCTGCCCTTCGGGGCTCCGGCCCTGGTCCAGGCGCTCGGCGACGGCCAGGCCGGACCCGTGATCGTGCAGGCGGTCGTGCAGGGTTTTGCCTCGGGCGTCGCCGGCATCGTCCTCTACGGCATCGCCGTGGACCGGCTCGGCGCCTCGCGGGCGGCGGCCGTCTCGCCCCTGTCGATCGTGCTCGCGGCCCTGCTGGCGGTTCCGATTCTGGGCGAGATCCCGGACATGGCCGCTCTGATCGGGATCATCGTGGCGACGCTCGGCGTTGTGCTGGCAAGCGGCGTCTTCGGTTCTGCCCGGACGGGGTGAGGCGAACGTCCGCCATGGCACAGGAGCCGGGATGTTCTTTGTCTTCTCGAACCGGCTGGGCTGCGCGGGCTCGCTTCTGATCTCCGCCGTCCTGACCGTGATCGTGCTCGCCCTCATGGGGGTGTTCTGACGGCAGGAGGAGACCGGGCAAGAAAAAACCCCACCCTCTCGGGCCGAGAGGATGGGGCTGACGATCGGAAGCTCTGTTTCCGCCTCAGGTGTTCATCGAGTCGAAGAATTCCTGGTTGGACTTGGTCTGGCGCAGCTTGTCGAGCAGGAACTCGATGGCGTCGACCGTGCCCATCGGGTTGAGGATGCGGCGCAGCACGTACATCTTCTTGAGCGTGTCGCTCGGCACCAGCAGCTCCTCCTTGCGGGTCCCCGAGCGCGTGATGTCGATGGCCGGGAAGGTGCGCTTGTCGGCGACCTTGCGGTCCAGGATGATTTCCGAGTTGCCGGTGCCCTTGAACTCCTCGAAGATCACCTCGTCCATGCGCGACCCAGTGTCGATCAGCGCGGTCGCGATGATGGTCAGCGAACCGCCCTCCTCGATGTTGCGCGCCGCACCGAAGAAGCGCTTCGGGCGCTGCAGGGCGTTGGCGTCGACACCGCCGGTGAGCACCTTGCCCGAGGACGGCACCACCGTGTTGTAGGCGCGGCCCAGGCGGGTAATCGAATCGAGCAGGATGACCACGTCGCGGCCGTGCTCCACGAGGCGCTTGGCCTTCTCGATCACCATCTCGGCCACCTGCACGTGGCGGGTCGCCGGCTCGTCGAAGGTGGAGGCCACGACCTCGCCCTTCACGGAGCGCTGCATGTCGGTCACCTCCTCCGGGCGCTCGTCGATGAGCAGCACGATGAGG
Source organism: Microvirga sp. HBU67558 (assembly GCF_018069605.1). NCBI lineage: Bacteria > Pseudomonadati > Pseudomonadota > Alphaproteobacteria > Hyphomicrobiales > Methylobacteriaceae > Microvirga > Microvirga sp. HBU67558. The sequence continues at coordinate 27,535 of NZ_JAGPUP010000554.1, forward strand.
TAGCACTCGGGATGGTTGGTGGTGATCGACTGCGCCACGTTCTGCATCAGCACGGTCTTGCCGGTGCGCGGCGGCGCCACGATGAGGGCGCGCTGGCCCTTGCCGATGGGCGACACGATGTCGATGATCCGCGGCGAGAAATCCTTGCGGGTCGGATCGGCGATCTCGAGATTGAAGCGCTCGTGCGGGAAGAGCGGCGTCAGGTTGTCGAAATGAACCTTGTGCCGGATCTTCTCGGGATCCTCGAAATTGATGGTGTTGACCTTGAGCAGCGCGAAATAGCGCTCGCCTTCCTTCGGGCCGCGGATCGGGCCGTCCACCGTGTCGCCGGTGCGCAGGCCGAACTTTCGGATCTGCGAGGGCGAGACATAGATGTCGTCGGGGCCGGGCAGGTAGTTGGAATCGGCCGAGCGCAGGAAGCCGAAGCCGTCCTGGAGCACCTCGACGACGCCGGCGCCGATGATCTCCACCTCGCGCGCCGCCAGCTGCTTGAGGATCGCGAACATGAGCTCCTGCTTGCGCATGGTGCTCGCGTTCTCGACCTCGAGCTCCTCGGCGAACGCGATGAGTTCTGTGGGCGTCTTGGATTTCAGGTCTTGAAGTTTGATTTCCCTCATCGGGGAACACTCTCGGGGTAAAGTCGCGGTCAGATGGGGCTGTACGCGGGGGAGATCGGGGAAACGTTCGACAGGGCCGCTCAGTTCACGGGAGTGACTTGAGAGAGCCCTAAGGGCCCCGTGCAGCGCACCTGTCTTTGAGGAAGAGACCTCTTATCTAGCCGTTTTCTCCGGAAATCACAAGAGCCTTCGTCACCTCTCCCCGGAACGGAACGTTGCGAAGAGGGGTTGTCGGTGACCGATCCAGGAGACGCCCGTGAGTCAGCTCACCCTCGCCGACCTGTCCGACAAGATGCGCGACATCGACTTTGCCATGCTCTCGACCCATACGAAGGGAGGCGAGATCGCGGGACGTCCCATGAGCAACAACGGAGATGTTGCCTACGAGGGTGATTCGTATTTCTTCTCCTACGAGGAGACGCGGACCGTCGACGACATCAAGCGTGATCCGAAGGTGTCCCTGTCCTTCCAGGGCAGCAAGGGTCTCCTCGGCAAGCCCCCGATCTTCATCGCGGTCGAAGGGCGCGCCGAGCTGATCCGCGACAGAAAAGCCTTCGAGGAGCATTGGACGAAGGATCTTGAAGTCTGGTTCAAGGACGGTGTCGATACTCCGGGCCTTGTCCTGATCAAGGTTCATGCAACCCGCATCCACTACTGGCACGGCATGGACGAAGGCGAGGTGAAGGTCTGAGGAGACGTCAGAACGGCTTCACGATCACCAGGATCACGATGCCGATCATGAGCACCGTCGGCACCTCGTTGATCATCCGGTAGAATTTCGCCGGGCGGGTGTTCCGGTCGGCGGCGAAATCCTTCACGGTGCGCGACAGAAATCCGTGCACGCCGGACAGGACGAGCACCAGGAGCACCTTCGCGTGCAGCCAGCCGGAGGTGAGCCAGCCGCCCTGCCAGACGAGGATTAGGCCGAGAACCCAGGCCAGGATCATGGCCGGGTTGATGATCGCCTTGAGCAGGCGCCGCTCCATGATCTTGAAGGTCTCGGACTGGATCGAGCCCTTGGGCACGTCGCAGTGATACACGAAGAGGCGCGGCAGATAGAGCATGCCGGCCATCCAGGCGATGATGGCGATCACGTGGGCCGCCTTGATCCACAGATACAGCATGTCAGGCCCCCCGCACGCGAGCGATCATCTGCGCCACGTGATCGACCGGGGTCTCCGGCAGGATGCCGTGCCCGAGATTGAAGATGTGCGGGCGCCCGCGCACCGCGTTCAGGATGTGGTCGACGCCCAGGGTCAGGGCCTCGCCGCCGGCGATCAGCGCCAGCGGATCGAGGTTGCCCTGGGTCGCGACCGTGCCGGGCAGGGTCGGCAGAACCAGGGCGGGATCGAGCGTCCAGTCGAGTGCCAGCGCGTCGCCGATCCCGGCGGCCGCGAAGCGGTGGAGATTGGCCCCGCCCCCGCGGACGAAGACAATCGCCTTCGCGTGCGGACGTGCGCTTTTGAGGCCCTCCACCATCCGGCGGATCGGGTTGAGGGACAGCCGGTCGAACAGGGCGGGCGGCAGGGCCGAGCCAAAGCTCTCGAAGATCTGGACCGCCTCGGCGCCCGCGTCGATCTGGCGGACCAGATAGGCCGTGGAGGCCCGCACCAGACGGTCGATCAGGGCGTCCATGAAAGCCGGATCGCGATAGGCCGTGAGCCTGGCCGGCGCCTGGTCGGGGGTGCCCTTGCCGGCGATCATGTAGCTCGCCACCGTCCAGGGCGCCCCGCAGAAGCCCAGCAGCGTCGTTTCCCCGGGAAGGCTCTTGCTGAGGCGGTCCAGGGTCTCGAAGACCGGATCCAGCCGCTCCAGCGGCAGCTCGTCGGCGAGCCTGGAGAAATCGGCCTCGGAGGTGACCGGATCGAGCTTGGGCCCCTCGTTCTCGACAAAGCGCACGTCCTGGCCCAGGGCATGGGGGATGACCAGGATGTCGGAGAACAGGATCGAGGCGTCGAAGCCGAAGCGGCGGATCGGCTGAAGGGTCACTTCCTCCGCAAGCCTCGGATTGTAGCAGAGATCGAGGAAGGAGCCGGCTTGCTTCCTCGTCTCGCGGTATTCCGGCAGATAGCGGCCGGCCTGGCGCATGATCCAGATCGGCAGCGGCCAGACCGGCTCGCCGTTCAGCACGCGCAGGATCGCTTTGGTGGGACGCTCGCTCACAGGCCCTCTCTTAAAAGATAATCTTTGAATCTAAGAATCTGATGTTTCTCTTGGGCCGTGAATCACAAAGCCGCAACCCCGTCCACAGCCGGTCCACACGGGCCAGGCCGTTAACGGGTCGTTAACGGTTGGGGCGGGCGTGCCACAATCCTTTCCGATTTGTTAAACCTTAACAGCCCGTTAACGAAGCTTAACCAAAACTGAATCGAAAACTTGGCGGTGATTCGTGCCGGATTCTCCCAATTCGACATCACGAGAGTCGCACAACGACGAGCCCTGTTGATGGCTCGAGGCGAATCCCACAGGCCTCCTGGCTGGACCTGCGCGCGACGGCGTTTTATCCACACTGATCGACTCCTGTTCCTGGAGGGCCTCCGCCGTGGGACGCAGCTATTTCCATCTCCATCTCGTCTCGGATTCGACCGGCGAAACCCTCATCACGGTCGCCCGCGCGGTGGTCGCGCAATACGAGGGCGTCGCCGCCATCGAGCATGTTTATCCGCTCGTGCGCTCGAACACGCAGCTCGAGCGGGTGATCAGCGAGATTGAGACCGCGCCCGGCATTGTGCTCTACACCCTGGTCGAGCAGGATCTCGCCCACCGGCTCGAGGAGGTCTGCCGCGCCACCGGCTCGCCGCACCTCTCCGTGCTCGAGCCGGTCCATGCCCTGCTCTCCTCCTATCTCGGCACCCATTCGACGGCGCGACCCGGCGCGCAGCACATGCTGAACGCGGAATATTTCAAGCGCATCGACGCGATGAACTTCACGCTTCTCCACGACGACGGGCATCTGCCGCACGATCTCGACGAGGCGGACGTGATCCTGGTCGGCGTGAGCCGCACCTCGAAGACCCCGACCGCGATCTATCTCGCCAATCGCGGCCTGAAGACGGCGAATATTCCCCTCGTGCCCGGCGTGCCGCCGCCGGCCGTTCTCGAAACGGCCCGGAAGGCCCTGATCGTCGGCCTCGTGGCGACGCCGGAGCGCATCGTGCAGATCCGGCAGAACCGGCTGCTCAGCCTCAACGCCGACGACGACACGTCCTATGTGGACCGCGACGCGGTGGCGGAGGAACTCGCGGCGTCGCGGCGGCTATTCGCCCGCAACGGCTGGCCGGTCATCGACGTGACCCGCCGCTCCATCGAGGAGACGGCGGCGGCGATCATCGACCTCTACCGCGACCACCGTCTGCGCTTCATTGCGGAATAAGCCCATGCCGGTACTCTGGACCCCTTCCGACAAGCTCCTCCTCGCGTCCATGAGTGCGACGCGGCTCGCCCTGCTCGTGAGCGCAGGCCTGCCGGTCGAAACTCAGGATTCCGCTATCGACGAGCGGGCCGTCGAGGAGGCGGCCGCCCATGAGGGCCTCGATCCGCCGGCGCTCGCCGCCCGCCTCGCCGAGGAAAAGGCGCTCGCCGTCAGCCGCCGCCATCCGGACCGGGTGGTGATCGGAGCCGACCAGGTGCTCGCCTGCGAGGGCCGGGTGTTTCACAAGCCGGCGGATCGCCCGGCCGCGGAGGCCCAGCTGATGGCCCTGTCCGGGCGGCGCCATGCGCTCCATTCCGCGGGCGCTCTCGCGATCGGCGGCCAAGTGGTCGAGCGCATTCTCGGCACCGCCCATCTGACCATGCGGCCTCTGACCGAGGAAGCGGTCGGGCTCTATCTCGACCTCGCCGGGCCCGACGTGTTCAGGAGCGTCGGGGTTTACCAGCTCGAAGGATTCGGGGTTCATCTGTTCGAGGCGGTCGAGGGGGACCATTCGACCATCCTGGGGCTCCCTCTCCTGCCGCTTCTCGCCTCCTTGCGCCGCCTCGGCTGCCTTGCCCTTTAAGGACCCTGTTCCATGACGAAGGCCTTCGTCGTCGGCCATCCGATCAAGCATTCCCGCTCGCCCCTGATCCATGGCTACTGGCTGAAGCGGTATGGGCTCGACGGCTCCTATGAGCGCATCGACGTGGCGCCTGTGGATTTCGGGGATTTTCTGAAGGACTTCCCGTCCCGGGGCTTTGCCGGCGGCAATGTCACCATCCCGCACAAGGAGATGGCTTTCCTGAATGTGGAGCGCCGCACCGCGCAGGCGCAGCGCGTGGGCGCCGTGAACACCCTCTGGATCGACGACGGGGTGCTCTGGGGCGACAACACGGACGTCGCCGGCTTCATGGCCCATCTCGACGCGAGCCTGGGGACGGGCTGGGAACAGGAGGTGGAAACTGCTCTCGTGCTCGGCGCCGGCGGAGCCGCGCGGGCCGTGGCGGCCGGCCTCCAGGACAGGCCCCTGAAGCGCATCTTCGTGGCGAACCGCACCTCGTCCAAGGCCGAGGACCTGGTCGCCGATCTCAGGCCCGGGAGTCCGGTCGGACTTGAGACCTCGGCCTGGGAAGCGCTGCCGCGGGTGATCCCCCATGCCCGGCTGATCGTCAACACCACGTCGCTGGGCATGGCCGGCCAGCCGCCGCTCGCCCTCGATCTCGCCCGGGCCCCGCGCAACGCCGCCGTGGCCGACATCGTGTACGTTCCGCTCGCGACCCCCCTGCTCGCGGCCGCGGCGGCGCAGAACCTGAGAACGGTCGACGGTCTCGGCATGCTGCTGCACCAGGCCGTGCCGGGCTTCCGGCGCTGGTTCGGCGTGACCCCCGAGGTGACGCCGGAGCTGCGGGCCCTGATCCTCGCCGACATCGAGGGACACCGATGACCTTCGTGCTCGGCCTCACCGGTTCCATCGGGATGGGGAAATCGGCCACGGCCGATCTCTTCCGGCGGCTCGGCGTGCCGGTTCACGACGCGGACGCCACCGTGCACAGGCTCTACCGGGGCCGCGCTGTGCCGGTGATCGACCGGGCCTTTCCCGGCACCGTGACCGACGGTGCGGTCGACCGTGCGCGGCTCGGCGCGGCCGTCCTCAACGATCCGGCCCGCATGAGGCAGCTCGAGGCCATCGTGCATCCGCTGGTGCGGGGCGAGGAGGAGGCCTTCCTTGCGCGGGTCTCGGCCCAGTCGCCGCTCGCCGTGCTGGACATCCCGCTCCTGTTCGAGACCGGCGGCGAGAGGCGCTGCGACGCGGTTCTCGTGGTCACGGCGCCTGCGTCCGTTCAGCGCGCCCGGGTGCTCGCCCGGCCCGGCATGACGGACGAAAAGTTTCATGCCATCCTGGACAAGCAGATGAAAGACGGGGACAAACGGGCCAGGGCCCATTTCCTGGTCGATACCAGCCGCGGCTTCGCCTCCGCCGAGGCGCAGGTGCGGTCGGTTCTCGCCTGTCTCGCCGGCCGCCCGGGCCGGCGGCGCCCTTTCGAGTCAGAGTGAGCCAGCCATGTTGCGTGAAATCGTTCTCGATACCGAAACCACCGGCACCAGTCATGCGAACGGCGACCGGGTGATCGAAATCGGCTGCGTCGAGCTTCTCAACCACATCCCCACGGGCAAGAGCTACCACGTCTACATCAACCCCGAATGCCCGGTCTCGCCCGGCGCCTTCGCGGTGCACGGGCTCTCCGACGAATTCCTCAAGGACAAGCCGGTCTTCGCCGCCGTGGCCGACGAGTTCGCGGCGTTCGTCCGCGACGCCCGCCTGGTCATTCACAACGCGGCCTTCGACATCGGCTTCCTCAATGCGGAATTCGCCCGCACCGGGCACCCGCAGTTCGTCCTGTCCGACGCGGTCGACACGCTCTCGATGGCCCGGCGCAAGCACCCGGGTGCTGCGAACAACCTGGATGCGCTCTGCTCCCGCTACGGGATCGACAATTCCCGGCGCACCAAGCACGGGGCGCTCCTCGACGCCGAGATCCTGGCCGAGGTCTATATCGAGCTGATCGGTGGGAAACAGGTGGGCTTCGACCTGTCGCTGCAGCCCGCCGCCCGGGCCGTTGCGGCCCTGGCGGGGACGACCTCGGATCGCGATGCGCGTCCGCGCACCCTGATCTCACGTCTGACCGAGGCCGAGCGCGCGGCGCACGAGGCCTTCATCCAGTCGCTCGGGCCCAGCGCCCTCTGGCGCGAGTATCTCGGAGAAACGACACCCGAGGCGTCCTCCTGATCTCAATGCGAGCTCGATCCTCGACGTCATGCCGGCCTTGTGCCGGTGATGAGGAACGGGGTCGACGTTCGGCCGATCTCTGAAGGGGTACGCGGCACAAAAAGGGCGAGGCGGTCGCCCGCCTCGCCCGATCCACATGGTGGAACGCGACCGACCGCTTACGACAGGGTCTGGCCGCCGTTCTGCTGGCCCTGCACCTCGGCGGCGCGCTGGCGATAGAGAGCGACGAAGTCGATCGGGTCGATGTAGAGGGGCGGGAAGCCGCCGTTGCGCACCGCGTCGGCCACCATCTGGCGGGCGAACGGGAAGAGCAGGCGGGGGCATTCGATCATCACGACCGGGTGCAGCTGCTCCTGCGGGATGTTCTGGATCCGGAACACGCCCGAATAGGTCAGCTCGAAGGCGAACAGCACCTCCTTGCCGCCGATCTTGGCATCGCCCTCGAGGGTGAGGTCGACCTCGAAATCGGCCTCGGCGAGCTGCTTGGCGTTTACGTTGACCTGCAGGTTGATCTGCGGGCCTTCCGATTGCTGCTGCAAGGAGCGGGGCGCGTTGGGGTTCTCGAAGGAAAAGTCCTTGCAGTACTGCGCAAGGGCGTTGAGCGCGGGCGCTCCGTTGTTTGCCGGGTTCTCGGCCATGGGTTCATGCTCCCTCAGGGGTGTCTTGTGGGGCCCGGACGGAACACGTCGTCAGGCAAAGCGCCGGCTCGCTTCGGGCCATGGGTCTTCGCGCTATCAGCTTCTCCTACACGAAGCAAGATTTCAGCCGACTCATTTGCTTGTCGGGGCCGGAGGTGGATGTTACGACCTCAAGACCCCATATGCGAAGGATGACACCTTCACCTCCTCGACACAACGCCCGGCGACAACCGGGCGCGGGCAGGCTCACAACGGATCGACGATGCAGGATTCCTTCGACATCACGACCCTCATTTTCATTGTACTGGCCGTTTTCGTGATCTGGCGTCTGCGCTCCGTTCTCGGACAGAAGACCGGCAACGAGCAGCCCCCCTTCGACCCGATGTCGCGCCGGGATGCGCCGCTTCGCCCCGGCAATGCGCCGGCCGAGCCCGATCACAATGTGGTGCGCCTGCCCGGCGCCAACGGAGCCCGTCCCGCCGCCGAGGTTCCGGCCGCCGAGCGCTGGAAGGGCATTGCCGAGCCCGGTTCGACCACGGCCCAGGCGCTGGACGGCATTGCCCGCGCCGAGCCGAATTTCGACCCGGCTCAGTTCCTCGAAGGGGCCAAGTCGGCCTATGAGATGATCGTCACGGCTTTCGCGCAGGGCGACCGCCGGACTCTGAAGGATCTCCTCTCCCGCGACGTTTACGAGGGCTTCGAGCGGGCCATCACCGAGCGCGAGCGCCGGGGCGAGACGGTCGAGACCACCTTCGTGTCCATCGACAAGGCCGAGATGGCCGGAGCCGAGCTTCAGGGCAAGACAGCCCAGATCGTGGTCCGCTTCCTGTCCAAGCTGATCACCGCGACGCGCGACGCTTCGGGAACCGTGGTCGACGGCAGCCCGGAGACCGTGGCCGACGTCACCGACGTGTGGACCTTCGCCCGCACGCTCGGCAGCCGTGATCCCAACTGGCAGCTCGTGGCCACCGAAGCGGGGCAATGAGGCATGCCGCGCGGGCTCTCCTCGCCTGTTCTCTCGCCTGGGGCTTAAACATGTCCGCCGGAGCGGCTGCGGCGCTGCAGGATCAGGCGCGCCTGGAGCCCCTGCCCTTCGCGGCGCTTGCCGGCTGGGAAGCCGACGATCATGCGGCCGCGTACCGGGCCTTTCTCCGCTCCTGTCGCGCCCTGGACGGCGCTGCCGCCGCCCTGCGCCCGGCCCAGCCGCCGCAGCACGACCTTCTGACCGTCTGCCGCGCGGCCCTGAGGAACCCCGAGCCGTCGCCCGCCGAGGCGCGCCGATTCTTCGAGGCCCATTTTCAGCCCGTCGCCGTCACGCCCCGTTCCGGCGGCGGTTTTCTCACCGGTTATTACGAGCCTGAATTCCAGGGTTCGCGCGCGCCCGACGCCGTTTATCGGGTGCCCCTGCTCGACCGGCCCGCGGATCTCGTCACCGTTCCTCAAGGGGAAACCTTGCCGGGTCTGGACAAAGGCCTCCAGGCCGCGAGGCTTACGAAGAACGGATACGAGCCCTATCCGGACCGCGCCGCCATCGAGGCGGGCGCCCTGGGCGCCCGCGCGAGGCCCATCGTGTATCTGCGCGAGCCCGGGGAGGCCTTCATCATCCATGTCCAGGGCTCCGCCCGCATCAGGCTCTCCGACGGCACGGTGATGCGCGTCGCCTATGCGGGACGCAACGGGCGGCCCTACACGTCGATCGGTCGCCTGCTGGTCCAGCGGGGCGAGATGGATCTGGAGACCATGACGCTCGACAGGCTCATGGGCTGGCTGAAGGACCATCCGGAGCCCGCCAAGGCCCTGATGCGGCAGAATCAATCCTACATCTTCTTCCGCGAGGCGAGCGAGCTTGCGCCCGCGGACGGGCCGATCGGCGGGGCCGGCATCCCGCTCGTGCCCGGCCGCAGCCTCGCGGTCGACCGGTCCCTCTGGGCCTACGGCCTGCCCGTCTGGCTCGACGGAGAATTGCCCCTCGCCCTCGACAGGACCGAACCCCTGCGGCGGCTGATGATCGCCCAGGATACGGGCTCGGCCATCGTCGGCCCGGCGCGGGGCGACTTCTTCTTCGGCAGCGGCGCCGAGGCGGGGCGCCGCGCCGGCCTCCTGCGCCACCCCGTGCGCTTCGTGGTCCTGCAGCCCAAACCCCGTTCATGACCAGAAAAAGCCGCACCCGCCAGCTCAGCCCCGAGGAGAAGCGGCTCTGGTCCCATGTGGCCCGGCACGTGAAGCCCATGGCGGGCAAGCGCCTGACGCCCGAGCCCGAGCCGGGGGACCGAGCCGCCACGGCCCCGGCCCCGCAGGTCGCCGCTCCCGCGCCCGTTCCGGCCCCGCTCCCGCCTCCGAAGCCGGCCCTGCCGCCGCTCGCTCCGGTGGAGCGCAGGACCCTCCAGGCCCTGCGGCGCGGCCGCAAGGACGTGGACAGCGTCATCGACCTGCACGGGATGCGCCAGGAGGAGGCCCATTTCGCCCTTCTGCGCTTTCTCCATCGGGCGCAGGGCTCCGGCCACGGGCTCGTGCTCGTGATCACCGGCAAGGGGGGCGCGGCCGTCAGTTCCGGCCTCGTCGAGGAACGGGGCGTGCTGCGGCGCATGGTGCCGCATTGGCTGCGCCTGCCGGACCTGCGCTCCCTGGTGGTCGGCTTCGAGGAGGCCTCTCCCCAGCACGGCGGATCCGGTGCACTCTATGTCAGGCTCCGCCGCCGGCGGGGCGCGGGATAGACGGATGACTCCCTTCGGCGAACGAGTACGGCAGCTGCGCCAGGAGCGCGGGCGGATGTTGAAGGACATGGCCGCCCATCTCGGCGTGTCGAGCGCCTATCTCTCGGCCCTCGAGCGCGGCGAGCGCGGCAAGCCCACCTGGGCGCTGATCCAGGGCGTCCTGCAGTACTTCCACATCATCTGGGACGAGGCCGACGAGCTGACCCGCCTCGCCGACCTGTCCGACCCCCGGGTGAAGATCGACACGGCCGGCGGCGACCCGCGGGCGACCCTGCTCGCCAACCGCCTCGCCCGTGAGATCCGCTCCCTGTCGGAGGCCGAACTCGAGGAGATGCTGGCCATTCTCGACCGGGCGCAGACCCGGGAGCGGCGCGCCCCGGTGCCGATCCAGGCGGTGCAGGACAAGGTTTAGCGGACGCCCGCCTTGACCTCCCCTGCCCCGGATGCGAAAGCGCCCCGTCCTTTCTCAATCCCGGTGGCTCATGTCCCAGACCCGCATCGACGTCCTCACCCTCGGCAACGCCATCGTTGACGTGCTCGCCCATACGGACGAGGCCTTCCTCCTCCAGAAGAAGGTCCACAAGGGCGCCATGCAGCTGATCGACGAAGCCCGCGCCGAGGAGCTCTACGGCGACATGGGTCCGGCGGTCATCGTGTCGGGCGGCTCGGGCGCCAACACGGCGGCGGGCGTCGCCTCCTTCGGGGTCAAGGCCGGCTTCATCGGCAAGGTGAAGAACGACGAGACGGGCCGGCTTTTCGCCCACGACCTCAAGGCCATCGACGTCCATTACGACGTGACCCCGGCCGAGGACGGCCCCGCCACGGCCCGCAGCTTCATCCTGGTGACGCCGGACGGCGAGCGTACCATGAACACCTATCTCGGCGCCTGCCAGAACCTCACCCCCGACGACGTGAACCCGGACACGGTGCGCGCCTCGTCCATCGTCTACCTCGAAGGCTATCTCTGGGATCCGCCGGCCGCCAAGGAGGCCTTCCGCAAGGCGGTCAGGATCGCCCACGAGGCCGGCAACAAGGTGGCGCTCACCCTCTCCGACGCCTTCTGCGTCGACCGCTACCGCGACGAGTTTCTGGGCCTGATGCGCGACGGCAGCCTCGACATCCTGTTCGCCAACATCCACGAGCTGCAGAGCCTCTACGGCACGTCCGATGCCGACACAGCGCTCGCCGCCCTGCGCGAGGAGAACGTGCTCGGCGCGATCACGCGCTCGGCGGACGGCGCGCTCATCGTCAGCCGGGGCGAGACCAGGGCCGTCCCGGCCTTCCCGGTGGAGCGCGTGGTCGACACCACGGGCGCCGGCGACCTCTTCGCGTCGGGCTTTCTGGCCGGCCTCGTGAAGAATCTCGACCTCACCGACTGCGCCCGGCTCGGGGGCCTCGCGGCCGCCGAGATCATCAGCCATCTCGGCGCCCGCCCTCAGGCGAACCTGCGCGGGCTCGCCGAGCAGGAAGGGCTGCTGTCCTAAGAACCGCCCTGCCCCTTTATCGGCAATACTCTCCCCGTCGGGGCCGGGCTTGTCCCGGCCATCCCGATCCGAAGTGCGCCGCGACTCACAGCATCGAGATCACCGGCACGAGGCCGGTGATGACCCGATAGGGTGATCGCTTCACCCGCCCGTCCGCCCGAACCACAGGCCGAACAGGGCCGCGAGCGAGACGAGCGCGAGAAAACCGTTGAACAGCACCAGCAGGAACGGCGGGAGGCGCTGCACGTCCGGGTGTGGCGGCTGCGAGCCCGTAAAAATCTGGCGCCACACGGCCGAGCCGAAGCAGAAGGCGCTGAACAGCACCAGGATCGATCCGGTCGAGACGATCATCCAGTCCGGCACCACGCCCTCCAGGAGCTTCTTCGCCCCGATCCCGGAGGCGAGCGCGGCGAGACCCGTGCGCACCCAGGCCGCGTAGGTGCGCTCGGCGGCAAAGACCGTGCGGTTGGCGGCCAGCTCCGTGCGCCGGTCCGCGCTGTCCTTCATCTGCACGCTGGCCTTGGCGGTGGTCTTGGCGGCTTCCTGCGTGTGCGCGGCCGCTTCCTGCGTCTGCTCGGCGGCCTCCTGGCTCTGCTCCGCCGCTTCCTGGGCGTGCTCGGCGCTGCGCTTGAGCTTTTCGTCGACCGGGTGCGTCGTCATGGCTCCTCCCCTCATCCGGAGGCACAACGCTCACGGTTGAGAAATGGTTGGACCCGTTAGAGCCGTCTCAGCGCCACCGTCTCGATCCGGTGGCTCGGGCCCTTCTTCAGGATCAAGCTCGCGCGCTGGCGGGTGGGCACGATGTTCTCCTGCAGGTTCACCAGGTTGATGCGGCTCCACAAGCCGTCCGCGATGGTGATGGCTTCCGACTCCGACAGTTCCGCATAACGCCGGAAATAGGACAGCGGATCGCGGAAGGCGGTGTGGCGCAGGCGCAGGAAGCGGTTCACGTACCAGCGGTGCAGGTCCTCCTCGTCGGCGTCGATATAGACCGAGAAGTCGAAGAAGTCGGACACGAACGGAATGGCCGTGCCGTCCTTGGGCATGCGCGCGGGCTGGAGCACGTTGAGGCCCTCGACGATCAGGATGTCCGGCCGGTCGACGGTGGTCTCCTCGCCGGGCACCACGTCGTAGACGAGGTGGGAGTAGAGCGGCGCCTTCACGTTGCGCTTGCCGGCCTTGATGTCGGCCAGGAAGTGCAGGAGCTTGCCCGTGTCGTAGCTCTCCGGAAAACCCTTGCGCTCCATCAGGTTGAGCCGGGTCAGCTCGGCATTCGGCAGGAGGAACCCGTCCGTGGTGACGAGGTCGACCTTCGGGGTGTTGGGCCAGCGGGCCAGCAGCGCCTTGAGCACGCGGGCCGTGGTGGACTTGCCGACCGCCACCGATCCCGCCACGCCGATGATGTAGGGCACCTTCTCCTGCTGCTCGGCCAGAAGGAAGCGCTGAGTCGCCTTGAACAGGCCCTGCGTGGCCGCGACGTAGAGGGAGAGCAGGCGCGAGAGCGGCAGGTAGATCGCCGCGACCTCGTCGAGGGAGATCGGATCGTTGAGGGATTGCAGCTGCACCACCTCGTCGGCGGTGAGCGTCATGGGCGCGTCGGCGCGCAGGCGGGCCCATTCGTCACGCGAGAAGATGCGGTAGGGCAAGAGGCCGTCATCGTCCTCGTCGGCGGACATCAGGTTGGGCTGGTCCATGCGAACCACCTCTTTTCCAGGTTTTAGGTCTTGCGCGCGGCCTTCTCGGCAAGACCCGACTGCGCCGTGCGGCGCTCCAGTTCGGCCATGACGTCACTTAGAGGAATGTTTGCGCCCTGCAACACGACCAAAAGATGATACAGCACGTCCGCGGCTTCCGCCGTCAGGTTCTTCCGGTCGCGCTCGACGGCCGCGATGGCCGCTTCGACGGCCTCCTCGCCCAGCTTCTTGGCCGCCTTGGCCGGCCCGCCGGCAATGAGCTTGGCCGTGTAGGATTCGGTCGCCGGCGCGGCCGCGCGCTCGGACACGATGCGGGCGAGGTCGTCGAGGGTGAAGGTGGTCATGATGGAACTAACCCGGCAATGTGACGACGAGAGGACCGTTTCGGGTGGCGACGACCGTATGCTCGTACTGGACCGTCGGGGCGCGGGGATCGCTGAGCAGGGTCCATTCGTCCTCGCCGTCCGTTGCCCAGTTCGCCCCCAGGGACAGGAAGGGCTCCACGGTGAAGACCAGGCCCTCGGCCATGATACGACGCTCGGAGCGGTCCGGCCACGTGGCGATTTCCTTCGGCTCCTCGTGCAGGGAATGGCCGATGCCATGGCTCGCCAGGTTGCGCACCAGGGTATAGCCGTTCTTCTCGGCGAATTGTCCGATGGCCTGCCCGATGCCGGCCATCGGCCGGTTCGCACCGACCTGGCGCAATCCCACCCACATGGCGCGACGGCCGTCCCGGCAGAGCCGCTTGGTCGCATTCGTGACCGGCGGGACCGCGAAGGACGCACCGGTATCGGCGAAAACGCCGTTCTTTTCCGCCGAGATGTCGATGTTGACGAGGTCGCCCGCTTCGATGCGCCGGGGGCCGGGAATGCCGTGAGCCACCTCCTCGTTCACGCTGATGCAGGTTGCCCCGGGAAAATCGTAGACGAGTTCCGGGCCGGAGCGGGCGCCGGCCTTCTCGAGCAGCCGGCGGCCGATCAGGTCGAGCTCCGCCGTGGTCATGCCCGGCTCGAGGGCCGCCGCCATCGCCTCGAGGGTATTGGCGACGATCCGGCCGATGTCCTGGAGCTTGGTCAGATCGTCCTCGTTGGAGACCGTCATTCGCTGAATCCCTTCAACTGGGGGTCATGATCGGGCACGCGCGTCGTGACGGCCACGCTCACGGCCGACCTGACGCGCTCTGCGCCGGCTCGTCCAGCCGCATCTTGAGGCCCTTCCCGGCCATGTAGCCCTTGGCCTCGCCGATCGTATGCGTGCCGAAGTGGAAGATCGAGGCCGCGAGCACCGCGCTGGCATGGCCGTCCTTCACGCCGTCGACCAGATGGTCGAGATTGCCGACGCCGCCGGACGCGATGACCGGCACCGAGACCGCATCCGCGATGGCGCGCACCAGCGCGAGGTCGTAGCCGCCCTTGGTGCCGTCCCGGTCCATGGAGGTGACCAGAAGCTCCCCTGCCCCGAGCTCCGCCACCTGTCGGGCGAACGCGATGGCGTCGATCCCGGTGGCGTTGCGACCGCCATGGGTGAAGATCTCCCAACGCGGTTCCTCGCCTGCGCCCGACACCTTCTTGGCGTCGATGGCCACGACGATGCACTGGTTGCCGAATTTTTCCGACGCCTCGCGGACGAAATCCGGGTTCTTCACCGCGGCCGTGTTGATCGAGACCTTGTCGGCGCCGGCGAGCAGCAGCCTGCGGATGTCCTCGACGGTCCGCACGCCGCCGCCGACGGTGAGCGGCATGAAGCAGGCTTCGGCCGTGCGCTGCACCACGTCGAGCAGGATCCCCCTCGCCTCGTGGCTTGCCGTGATGTCGAGGAAGCAGAGCTCGTCGGCGCCGGCCGCGTCATAGGCCTTGGCGGCTTCGACCGGGTCGCCCGCGTCGATCAGATCGACGAACTGCACGCCCTTCACGACGCGCCCGTCCTTCACGTCGAGGCAGGGAATGAGACGCACTTTGAGCATCAGGCGGGCTCCTTGCGCACGGAGCGCAGCAGCGTCAGCGCTTCCTGCGGGTCGATGCGTCCGTCATAGAGGGCGCGGCCGGAGATGGCGCCGTTAAGGACCGCGCAATCGGGCTGGGTCAGGCGCTCGATATCGGCCATGGAGGCGAGGCCGCCCGAGGCGATGACCGGGATCGAGACGGCGCGGGCGAGCCCTAGGGTCATGGGGAAGTTGAGGCCCTTGAGGATCCCGTCGCGGGCGATGTCCGTGTAGATGATGGCGGCCACGCCCGCATCCTCGAACCGGCGGCCGAGCTCCTCGGCCGACAGGGTCGATGTCTGGGCCCAGCCTTCGACCGCCACCAG
Source organism: Microvirga sp. HBU67558 (assembly GCF_018069605.1). Classification (NCBI taxonomy): domain Bacteria; kingdom Pseudomonadati; phylum Pseudomonadota; class Alphaproteobacteria; order Hyphomicrobiales; family Methylobacteriaceae; genus Microvirga; species Microvirga sp. HBU67558. The sequence goes on from NZ_JAGPUP010000554.1 coordinate 43,189, forward strand.
CCCGTCCTTGGCGTCGATGCCGACCGCGATCTTGCCCGGATGGAGCCGGGCGGCCTCGCGCACGAAAGCGGGATCGCGCACGGCGGCCGTGCCGATGATGACGCGGGACACCCCCTTCCCGAGCCAGCCCTCCACGGTCTTCATGTCGCGGATGCCGCCGCCGAGCTGCACCGGGATGCCGACCCGCTTGAGGATGGTCTCGACCGCGGCCGCGTTCATCGGCTTGCCCGCGAAGGCGCCGTCGAGATCGACCACGTGCAGCCATTCGAAGCCCTGGGCCTCGAAGGTGGCGGCCTGGTCGGCCGGATCGTCGTTGAACACGGTCGCCTGGTCCATGTCGCCCTGGACGAGGCGGACGCAGCGGCCCTCTTTGAGATCGATGGCAGGATAAAGGATCACGGGCGCCACCTCAAAAAATTGGCGATGAGCTTGAGGCCGAGCGCCTGGCTCTTCTCGGGATGGAACTGGGTGCCGACGAGATTGTCCCGTCCGACAATGGCGGTCACCGGGCCACCGTAATCGGCGGTGGCGACCACGTCGTCGGGGCTTTCCGGCGTCAGCGCGTAGGAATGCACGAAATAGGCATGCAGCCCGTCCGGCCCGGTCGGGATGCCGTCGAGCAGGGGGTGCGGCTTCGCCAGGGTCAGCGTGTTCCAGCCCATATGGGGGATCTTGAGCGCGGGATCGCCCGGCTGGATCGGCTTCACGTCACCGTGGATCCAGTCGAGGCCGTAGCTGACCGTGTGCTCGAGGCCGCGGGTCGCCATGAGCTGCATGCCGACGCAGATGCCGAAGAAGGGGCGCTTGTCCTCATGGACGCGCCGCTGCAGGGCCTCCACCATGCCGGGAACGGAGTCGAGGCCGCGGCGGCAATCGGCGAAGGCGCCGACGCCCGGCAGCACGATCCGGTCGGCCCTGGCGACGAGGGCCGGGTCGGACGAGACGGCAATGGAGAGGTCGAGCTCGGCCTCCCGGGCCGCTCGCTCGAAGGCCTTGGCGGCGGAGTGCAGGTTGCCGGACCCGTAATCGATGATGACGACGCTCACCGGGGACGCTCCGCATCGGGGAAGAGGCCGATCACCGGCTCGGACCTCCGGGGGGTGGACAGAATGGCTGCCGGTGCCGGGCCGCGGGGCGGGGACGAGGCCAGGGATGAGGCCAAGGATGACTTGGCCGCGAGCCAGCGGGCGAAGGCCTTGGCCTCCGCCTCGTCCTGGTCCTCGGCCGTCACCACGTCGGCCACCGGCAGGCCGTGGCGGGCCAGGGTCCAGCGCCGCAGGCTGTTGGCCTCGAGCCCGATCAGACCCTGCAGCAGGAGCTGCGCGAGGGAGCCGGCCAGGGGATGCACGTCGAGCAGGGCCATCAGGCCCCCGAAGGCGAGGACCAGGACCAGGACCCCGAGACCGGCGAGCCAGAGCCGATGGTAGAAGAACCACAGGAACGTGAAGAAGAACGCCCCCCAGGAAAAGGCGTCCCTCACGAGCTCCGACTCGTCGAGAGCGGTCGGGTCGCCCGGCCGCGCGTCGCGCGGGAGGTGCAGGGTATAGGTGGTCATGACGTTTCCTCAGGCCTTGCCCGGTGAGGTGACGACGACGATCTCGCCAGGCAAGAGGCTCTTCGACCATCGGACCCGGAAGCGGACGCCGCTTCCGGAACGATCCAATGCTCCATTCAAAGACGGCGCATCATGCGGGACGACAGGACCGACTTTTCCGCACGATGCGTGAGTGATCTAGAGCGTTCCCTTGGTGGAGGGAACGCGGCCCTCCTCCCTCGGGTCCAGTGCCACGGCCTGACGCAAGGCCCGTGCCAAGCCCTTGAAGCAGCTCTCGGCGATATGATGGCTGTTCTCGCCGTAGAGCGTCTCCACGTGCAGGGTCAGCCCCGCATTGATGGCGAAGGCCTGATGGAACTCGCGCACCAACTCGGTGTCGAAAACGCCGATCTTCTCCGTCGGGAAGGTGGTCCGGAAGACCAGGAAGGGGCGGCCCGATATGTCGAGGGCGACGCGCGTCAAGGTCTCGTCCATCGGCAGATGGATGTCGGCATAGCGCGAGATGCCCTTTTTATCGCCAAGCGCCTGCAGGATGGCCTGGCCCAAGGCGATGCCGGTGTCCTCGGTGGTATGATGCTGGTCCACGTGCAGGTCGCCGGTCACCTTCACGGTCATGTCGAAGAGACCGTGCCGGGCGAACAGTTCGAGCATGTGGTCGAGGAAGCCGACCCCCGTGGAGATCTCGGCCTTGCCGGTGCCATCGAGGGCGATCGACACGGCAACATCGGTCTCGGCGGTGCGACGGCTGACGCTCGCGGAGCGCATCATCAAAATCCTTTGCGGAACAGGAGACAGGGGCCTTCTAGCAAGCCGCGGCGAGAAACGCCACCCGCGTTGCTTTTGGCCGATGAATGATTAAGTCAGGCCTCAGGCGCCCAACCAAGCTCCACCTCGTCCATCGAGTCGGCCTGACGGCTTCTCAGGATAAGGCTCATGGTGCGTTTGAAGGCGCGCATTGCTGACGACGAATTTCTCTCTACCGGAGTTTGACCCTCGTGTCCGAAGACGCCACCCCCCGCATGCATGCCACCACGATCCTCATGGTCCGCAAGGGCGGCCGCGTCGTCATCGGAGGCGACGGGCAGGTGAGCCTGGGGCAGACCGTGGTGAAGGGCAATGCGCGCAAGGTCCGGCGTCTCGCCAAGGGCGGCGTGATCGGCGGCTTCGCCGGATCGACGGCCGATGCCTTCACCCTGTTCGAGCGCCTCGAGGCCAAGCTCGAGCAATATCCCGGCCAGCTCACCCGCGCCTGCGTGGAGCTGACCAAGGACTGGCGCACCGACCGGTACCTGCGGCGCCTCGAGGCCATGATGCTGGTGGCCGACAAGGAGGTCGGCCTGCTGCTCTCCGGCGCCGGCGACGTGCTGGAGCCCGAAAACGGCATCATGGCCATCGGGTCCGGCGGCAATTACGCGCTGGCGGCCGCCCGCGCGCTCGCCGATTCCGGCATGGACGCGGAAGCCATCGTGCGCCGGTCGCTGGCGATCGCCGCCGAGATCTGCGTCTATACCAACTCGAATATCGTCATTGAGACCCTGGACATCGAATGACCACGTTTTCTCCCCGCGAAATCGTTTCCGAACTCGACCGCTACATCGTCGGCCAGAACGACGCCAAGCGCGCGGTCGCCATCGCGTTGCGCAACCGCTGGCGCCGGCAGCAGCTCGAGGGTTCCTTGCGCGAGGAGGTGGCGCCCAAGAACATCCTCATGATCGGCCCCACCGGCTGCGGCAAGACCGAAATCTCGCGCCGTCTCGCCAAGCTGGCGGGCGCACCCTTCATCAAGATCGAGGCGACCAAGTTCACGGAAGTGGGCTATGTGGGCCGCGACGTGGAGCAGATCGTGCGCGATCTCGTGGAGATCGGCATCGGCCTCGTCAAGGAGGAGCGCCGCCGCCAGGTGCAGGCCAAGGCCCATGTGGCGGCCGAAGAGCGCGTGCTCGATGCCCTCGTGGGCGCCACGTCCAGCGCCGCCACCCGCGATTCCTTCCGCCGCAAGTTGCGCGCCAACGAACTCGACGACAAGGAGATTGAGGTCGAGCTGCAATCCGGCGGAGGGCAGGGGATGCCGATGTTCGACATCCCGGGCATGCCGGGGGCGTCCGTGGGCGCGATCAACCTCTCCGACATGTTCGGCAAGGCCTTCGGCGGCGGACGCGCGAAGACCCGCCGCACCACCGTGCGCGAGGCTTACGAGCCGCTCGTGACGGAGGAGGCCGACAAGCTGATCGACCAGGACGCCATCGTGCAGGAGGCTCTGCGCCAGGTGGAGAACAACGGCATCGTGTTCCTGGACGAAATCGACAAGATCGCCGGCCGCGAGGGCCGCACGGGCGCGGACGTCTCCCGCGAAGGCGTGCAGCGCGATCTGCTGCCGCTGATCGAAGGCACGACCGTGTCGACGAAATACGGGCCGGTGAAGACCGACCACATCCTGTTCATCGCTTCCGGGGCCTTCCATGTGTCGAAGCCGTCGGACCTGCTGCCCGAACTGCAGGGCCGCCTGCCGATCCGCGTCGAACTCGCCCCGCTGACGGTGGAGGATTTCAAGCGCATCCTCACCGAGACCGAGGCGAGCCTCATCAAGCAGTCGGTGGCGCTGATGAAGACGGAGGGGTTGGACCTCGTGTTTACGGACGATGCCATCGACGCGCTCGCGCAGGTGGCCGTCGACGTGAACAATTCCGTCGAGAACATCGGGGCACGCCGGCTGCAGACGGTGCTCGAGCGGGTGCTCGACGATGTCTCGTTCACGGCGCCCGACCGCTCGGGCGAGACGGTCACCATCGATGCGTCCTATGTGCGCGGCGAGGTGGAGACCCTGGCCAGGAACACGGATCTGAGCCGGTTCATTCTGTAAGATCGACGACCATGACGCCGTCATGGCCGGGCCTGTCCCGGCCATCGCGATTGTCTCGAGCGTGGCGCCTCTCGCATCGGGATCACCGGGACGAGTCCGGCGATGACGCGTGAATGGAACCACACTCCCGATTCGCGACTTGCCTCGGGATGAATCCGGACCTGCAGGACCTCAAGGCGAAGGCGCTCGCCATCCACGAGCGCCTCTGCCAGATCTATGGCTGTCCGATCGCGTATTTCCATTCCCTCGACCCCCTGAGCGAGCTGATCTCGTCGCTGCTCTCCCATCGCACCCGCAACGCGGATTCGGGCCGCGCCTTCAAGGCGCTCAAGGCCCGCTATGCCGACTGGCGCGCGATGATGAGCGCGCCCACCGAGGAGGTGGAGGCGACGATCCAGGGCGTCACCTGGCCGGAGCAGAAGGCGCCGCGCCTGCAGGCGGTGCTGCGCGCCGTCGAGGAGCGGCACGGCAGCCTGTCGCTCGATTTCCTTGGCGCCATGCCGGTCAGGGAGGCGAGGGCGTGGCTCGAGAGCATTCCGGGGATCGGCCCGAAGACAAGCGCTGCGGTGCTGTCGTTCTCGGTGCTGCGCAAGGCCGCGCTGCCCGTCGACAGCCATCACCACCGGGTGGCGCAACGCACCGGACTCATTCCCCAATCGGTTGCCGTCGGCCCGTCCCATGCGGCCTTGGCATCCTTGCTGCCCGAGGACTGGGATGCGCAGCAGGTCTACGATCACCACGAGGTCATGATGCTGCACGGCCAGCGCTGCTGCTTCTTCAAGAGCCCGGCCTGCGGGCGCTGCGCGATTCTCGATCTCTGTCCGACCGGGCAGGGGCGGGTGGAGGGCAGGCGGGTCGTTGCCGCCAAACCCGACGGCATCGTGCAGGATCATTCATCCTCACGTTCCCGCGAGAGATAGTCCGAAATCCCGCAAAAACGGAACGACCGGCGGGTTCTTCGCGTTCGCTCCCCACGATTAGAGGAGTTAGCTCATGCGTAAGTTTGTCTTGGCGGCCGCTGCGACGGCTGTCCTGGGTACCTTCGGTCTCGCCGCTCCGGCCTCCGCGGCCGAGACGCAGACGGCGCCGGTGAACGAACTCGTTGCCGCTTTGAAGAAGGGTGAGGTTCAGTCCGATTACGTGCAGTATCGCCGCTACTACCGCGGCGGCCCGCGCTACGTGGAGCGCCGCGCCTACGGGCCGCGCCGCGGCTACTACGGCCCGCGTTACGGCTATTACGGTCCGCGCTATTACCGCCGCGACTACGGCTCGGCGGCGGCGGCCGGCGCCATCGGTCTTGCCACGGGCGCCATCATCGGCGGGGCCATCGCCCAGTCGCAGGCTCAGGCCGCTCCGACCTATGTCGCCCCCGGCGGCGGCTCGGCCTATTGCGCCCAGCGCTTCAAGTCCTACGACCCGGCCTCGGGCACCTATCTGGGCTACGATGGCCTGCGCCATCCCTGCCCGTAAGCACGACGGCGCGAGACGGAACGAAGCGGGCCTGACGGCCCGCTTCGTTTTTGAGAAGCCTCACTTCGCCGCGATGACGGCGATCTCGACCTTGAAGGCCGGAGCCGCGAGCTTCGCCTCGACGGTGGCGCGGGCCGGGGTGTTGCCGGCCGACACCCAGGCATCCCACACGGCGTTCATCTCCTGGAACGCTCCCATGTCGGTGAGCCAGATATTGGCCATCAGGATCTTCGACTTGTCGGTGCCCGCCTCGCTGAGGAGGCCGTCGATGATCGAGAGGATTTCCTTCGTCTGCTCGGCGACGCTTTGCCCGGCGGTCTGATTGGCGACCTGGCCGGCGAGATAGACCGTGTTGCCGTGGACGACGGCGCCGCTCATGCGCGGGCCGGGCTTGATGCGTTGGATCGTCATGGAATGTCCTTGTGCCTTTTCCAGAACAGGTGGGATCTGCCTTTTCGGGGGCAGGGGACGTCAGGTCAAGAGCATCCGCTTCAATAGAGGGTCGACCGCTGCCTCTCCGGCAGGGCCTTGTCGTAGGTCTCGCCGCCCATCTCATTGGCCGTCAGGGCCGCGAGGATCTGGCCGGCGCTCGGCAGCGAGGCGCGCGCCACGTGCTTTGCCGGGTTCCACAATTCCGAGCGCAGGATCGCGCGGGCGCACTGGAAATAGACCGCCTCGACGGTGATCGCGATCACCGATTTCGGTGCCCTGCCGTCGACCGCGAAGCTGTCGAGCAGGGCGGGTTCGATCGAGATGGCCGCGCGGCCGTTGACCCGCAGGGTCTCGCCGATCCCCGGGATCAGGAACAGCAGGGCGATTGCGGGCTCGCGCACGATGTTCTTCAGCGAATCGATGCGGTTGTTGCCGCGCCGGTCGGGCAGGAGCAGGGTCTTGTCGTCCTGCACCCGCACGAAGCCCGGTCCGTCCCCGCGGGGGGAGCAGTCGAGCCCCTCCGGGCCGCGTGTGGCCAAGGCCACGAAGGGCGCCGCCTCGATGAAGGCCCGGTATTCGGGCACGACCCGGTCCGTCTCCTTCAGGAGCGAGCCCCTGTTGACCTCGCCATAGAGGGCTTCGAGTTCTGTAACGCTGGTGATGATGTGGGACATGGTGCGGAGAGCCGGTGCAGGGATCGTGATTTGACAACCGGCACCTTGGTGCAACTGCATGGCGGCAGGCAAGCCTGAAGACGAGACGCCGCCGGGCTGATCTGAAAGACGCGTATGACCAGTGTTCGAGGCAAACCGGCACCCGATTCAGGGAGCTCCGAGATCCATCTCCGGACCCGCGAGATCCGTCTGTTCACGGGGCTCGTGCTCGGGGCCTTTCTCCTCACCCATTTCTCCAATCATGCCCTCGGGTTGGTGTCAGTCGAGGCCATGGAGGACGGCCGCTCCTGGTTCAACCGCCTGTGGCGCAACCCGGCCGGCACGGTGCTCCTCTACGGGTCCATCCTGGTGCATTTCCTGCTCGCGCTGCTGGCGCTCTACCGGCGCCGGACCCTGCGCATGCCCTGGCGCGAGGCCGCCCAGCTGATCCTGGGAGTGAGCCTGCCGTTCCTTCTGGTCGGGCACGTGGTCGGAACCCGGATCGAATGGGCCCTGACCGGGCACGATTCCGGCTATCCCGAAGTGGTCCGCAACCTCTGGGTCCTCAATCCCGGGATCGGGGCCCGCCAGTCCGTCGCCCTCCTGATCGCCTGGCTGCACGGGTGCCTCGGGGTCTATTTCTGGCTGCGTCCGAAAAGCTGGTTCCCGCGCTCGGCGCTGCTTCTCTACACGGGCGCCGTCCTTGTCCCGGTCCTCGCGCTGCTCGGCTTCGCGGAGGCCGGGCGGGAGATCGCGGACGCGCCCGGCCGGTTCGGGACGCCCGTTCCCCCCTCGTCCGACATCCTGCCGGCGGCCGGCCCGCTTCTTTATGCGGCTTTCGGCGGGCTCATCGCGGCGACGCTCGCCGCCCGCTTCATCCGCAGCGTGCCCTTGTGGTCGCGGCGCGTGCGCGTGTTCTACCCGAACGATCAGGTGGCCACCGTGCCGCTCGGCTTCAGCGTCCTGGAGGCAAGCCGCAGCGCCGGTATTCCCCACATCTCCGTCTGCGGCGGGCGCGGGCGCTGCTCCACCTGCCGGGTGCGGGTGCTCGACGGTCATCAGCGCCAGCCGCCGCCCACGCCCCAGGAGCGTGGCACGCTCGCCCGCATCAAGGCGGGTCCGAACGTGCGGCTCGCCTGCCAGTTCCGGCCCACCCACGACGTCTCGGTCGTACCGATCCTGTCCACCGGGCGCAACGGCGTGACCGCGCTGGTGCGCGGCGGCCGGGCCCAGGGCCAGGAGCAGGAGATCGCGGTGCTGTTCTGCGACCTGCGCGGCTTCACGAGCCTCGCCGAGCGGCGCCTGCCCTTCGACACGGTCTTCATCCTCAACCGCTATTTCGAGGCGGTGGGCCAGGCGGTGGAGGATGCGGGCGGCTATATCGACAAGTTCATCGGCGACGGCGTGCTCGCCCTCTTCGGCCTCAAGGCCTCGCCCCAGCAGGCGGCCCGGCAGGCCCTCGACGCGGCGCTGCGGATCAAGGCCGCGCTCGTGCACCTCAACGAGGAATATGCGAGCGAGTTCGAGCAGCCCCTGACGATCGCCATGGGGCTCCATGCCGGCCCGGCCATCGTCGGGCAGATGGGCTACGGCCAGGCCACCAGCCTCACGGCCGTCGGCGACACCATCAACGCCGCCAGCCGCCTGGAAGGCCTCGCCAAGGAACTCGACGTGGAACTGGTCATCTCCGAGGACCTCGCCTCCCGGGCCGGCCTCGACCTCTCCGACCGCGACCGCCGGATCGTCCAGATCAGGGGACGGGCGGCTCCCCTGGGGAGCTGGATCATCCCGCGGGCGGACGGTTTGGGGCGGTGATGCGGAAGAGCAGGATTTATCAAAGGCGTTCCGCTTAAGGTTGGACCGACGACCTTGAAGGCGGATGCCACACGATGGAACAAGCGACTTTTGAAAGCTATGCCAGCCGCCTCACGCGGGTATCCGCCTACATCCACGATCATCTGGATGAGGAACTCAGCCTCGATGTGCTGGCCGGTATTGCATGTCTCTCGCCCTATCACTGGCATCGGATCTACCACGCCCATTTCGGGGAAACAGTTGCCGCCACTGTCCGGCGCTTGAGACTGCAGCGCGCAGCCGCCGACCTCGCCCATTCCGACAGGCCGATCCTGAATGTGGCGGAGCGGGCCGGCTACGACAGCCAAGCCTCGTTCACCCGTGCCTTCAGTGCCGCCTTCGGCTTGCCGCCCGCGAAATACCGCGAGGTCGGCAGCCATTCCGTCTTCAAAGCAAAAACGCCTCAAGGAGTTCATGCCATGTACGATGTCGGCATCACGACCGTTGCGCCCAAGACCCTGATCGCCGTCGAGCATCGCGGTTCCTATATGGCCATCGGCAAGAGCTTCGACCTGCTCTTCACGACCCTCGCCCAACGCGGCCTGATCCGCCCGAATCTGCCTATGGTCGGCGTCTATCTCGACGATCCCACGAGCGTTCCCGAATCCGAATTGAGATCACAGGCCGCCGTTGTCGTGAATGAACCGATGGCGGTCGACGCACCCCTATTCGCGAGTCGGATCCGGGGCGGTGATTATGCGGTGCTGAAATACAAAGGTCCCTACGGAGACATGCGCGCGGCGTATGACTGGCTTTATGGCCAATGGCTGCCGTCGTCCGGCCGAGAGGCCGCCGATGCGCCGGTGTTCGAGGACTATCTCAATAGTCCGCGCGATACGGCGCCGACCGAGCTGCGGACGGAGATCTGTCTTCCATTGACGTAAGACAACGCCTGCAGACAAAGAAAAAGGCGCGGCATTCGCCGCGCCTTCTCTGGTCCTAAGAGGGGACCGAAGCCTTACTCGCCGGCCTGCTTCTGCTGGTCGCGCTGGGCGCGTTCCGCATCGCGCTCGGCCTTGAGCTGCTCGGTGATGTCCTCGCCGGTCTCCTGGTTGACCACCTTCATGGAGAGACGGACCTTGCCGCGCTCGTCCATGCCGAGGAACTTCACCTTCACCTTGTCGCCTTCCTTGACCACGTCGGTGACCTTGCCGACCCGGTTCTTGGCGAGCTCCGAGATGTGCACGAGGCCGTCGCGGGACCCGAAGAAGTTCACGAAGGCGCCGAACTCCATCACCTTCACGACCGTGCCGTCATAGATCACGTTGACCTCGGGCTCGGCCACGATGGAGCGGATCCAGTTGTAGGCCGCCTTGATCGACTTGCCGTCGGCGGACGCGATCTTGATGAGGCCGTCGTCGTTGATGTCGATTTTGGCGCCGGTCTTCTCCACGATCTCGCGGATGACCTTGCCGCCCGAACCGATGACCTCGCGGATCTTGTCGACCGGGATCTGCATGGTCTCGATGCGCGGGGCATGCTCGCCGAGCTCGGCGCGGGGCGCCGTCAGGGCCTTGTTCATCTCGGCCAGGATGTGCGCGCGGCCGTCCTTGGCCTGATCGAGCGCGACGCGCATGATCTCCTCGGTGATGCCGGCGATCTTGATGTCCATCTGGAGCGACGTGATGCCCTGGTCCGTGCCGGCCACCTTGAAGTCCATGTCGCCGAGGTGATCCTCGTCGCCGAGGATGTCGGACAGGACCGCGAAGCGCTCACCCTCGAGGATGAGGCCCATGGCGATGCCCGCCACCGGACGGCGCAGGGGAACGCCCGCATCCATCAGCGACAGGGAGCCGCCGCAGACGGACGCCATCGACGAGGAGCCGTTCGACTCGGTGATCTCCGACACGACGCGGATCGTGTAGGGGAACTCGTGCGACGGCGGCAGCATCGGGTGGATGGCGCGCCAGGCGAGCTTGCCGTGGCCGATTTCGCGGCGGCCGGGCGAGCCCATGCGGCCCGTCTCACCGACGGAATAGGGCGGGAAGTTGTAGTGCAGCAGGAAGGTCTCCTTGCGGGTGCCCTCCAGCTCGTCGATGAACTGCTCGTCCTCGCCGGTGCCCAGGGTGGTCACGACCAGCGCCTGGGTCTCGCCGCGCGTGAACACGGCCGAACCGTGGGTGCGCGGCAGGACGCCGACTTCCGACAGGATCGGGCGGACCGTCTTGAGGTCGCGGCCGTCGATGCGGGTGCTGGTGTCGAGGATGTTCCAGCGCACGACCTTGGCCTGGGCCTCCTTGAAGACGGCCTTGACCTTCTCGGGGTCGAACTTGGCTTCGCCATCGGCCGGGACCAGCGCCTCCATCACCTTCGCCTTGACGGCGTCGACAGCGGCGTAGCGGTCCTGCTTCTTGGTGATCTTGTAGGCTTCGCGCAGGTCGGCCTCGGCGATCTCCAGAACGGCCTTCTCCACGTCGGAGACGTCCGCCGGCTGGTAGTCGCGCGGCTCCTTGGCGGCCTTCTCGGCGAGACGGATGATCGCCTCGATGACCGGCTGGAAGTGCTTGTGGCCGAACATGACGGCGCCGAGCATCACGTCTTCGGGCAGCTCCTTGGCCTCGGACTCGACCATGAGCACGGCCTCGGACGTGCCGGCCACCACGAGGTCGAGAGCGGAGGATTCCATCTCCTGGACCGGCGGGTTCAGCTTGTACTGGCCGCCGATATAGCCGACGCGGGCCGCGCCGACCGGGCCCATGAAGGGCACGCCGGACAGGGTCAGGGCCGCGGAGGCCGCCACCATGGCGACGATGTCGGGATCGTTCTCGAGATCGTGCGAGAGCACGGTCACGACGACCTGGGTGTCGTTCTTGTAGCCTGCGACGAACAGGGGGCGGATCGGACGGTCGATGAGGCGGGAGACCAGGGTCTCCTTCTCGGTCGGACGGCCTTCGCGCTTGAAGTAGCCGCCCGGGATGCGGCCGGCCGCATAGGTGCGCTCCTGGTAGTTCACCGTGAGCGGGAAGAAATCGAAGCCTGGCTTCGGCTCCTTGGCCGACACGACGGTGGCGAGAACGGTGGTTTCACCGTAGGTGGCGACGACGGCGCCGTCGGCCTGGCGGGCCATCTTGCCCGTTTCGAGCACGAGCTTGCGCCCGGCCCAGATCAGTTCTTCGCGTTGAGTATCGAACATGGCGTGTCTTTCATGACAGCGGGGCGGGGGCTCGATGCCATGAGCAAGACGGCGAGAGGCTCGCGCCGGCGGGGTAGCCCGCCTCACAAGCCCCTTGCGATCCTGCCATGGTCATCGTGTCTGCCGCCTCCTTAAGAAACACCGGGCCGTGAAGCCGCGCAGTGTTGGAGAAACCGTCCGGAGCCGGGCTCCGGACGGACGTTTTCAAGAAAAGCTTAGCGGCGGATGCCGAGCTTCTCGATCAGCGTGCGGTAGCGGCTCTCGTCCTTCTTCTTCAGATAGTCGAGAAGCGAACGGCGTGCCGAGACCATCTTCAAAAGTCCACGACGGGAGTGGTTGTCCTTCGTGTGGCTCTTGAAGTGACCGGTCAGGTTGTTGATCCGCTCGGTGAGAATGGCGACCTGCACCTCGGGGGAGCCGGTATCGCCAGCCTTCTGGGCGAATTCCTTGACAAGCGCGTTCTTGCGCTCAGCCGTAATCGACATCGTCAGTCCTTTCAGGTTGGCATGTCAGGAGACCTTGGGCCTTCAGGGCCTCGGGTCGGGTTCGTCCGGAAGGGCCGGGCCGGGATGTCGTCCAGCGCGGTCCGAACTCGGACGCGTCTTTCGGAGACTGAAGCTACCGAAAAGATGGCGCACCATACACGAAATGCGCCCGAGTGCCAGGAAAATCATTTTTCCCAAGCGGAGCAATAGGATGCGCCGTTTGGGCCGGTCCCTGGCGGAACAAGTGCCCCGGGTCACGGTTGGTGACCCAGACACGCCCAATATAGGAAGCTGACATCATGACTGCCAGTACGACCGGCATGGCCGACCTCACGTCCTCGGAAGACATCCGGAACATCTTCATCACCGGCCTGGAAAACGCCCATGCCCTCGAGAAGCAGGCCATCCAACTCATGGAGCGGCAGGTCGAGCGGTTCGAGAACTATCCGGAGATGTCCGACCTGCTGCGCCGACACATCACCGAGACGGAAGGTCAGATCCGCCGCCTCGACGAGATGCTGCACACCTTTGGGGCCGACCGCTCGATCCTGAAGGACATGGCCACCCAGTTCATGGCCAACCTGGCCGCCGCCGGCCACATGCCGATGGCCGACGAGGTCTTGAAGAACACCTTCGCCAACCACGCCTTCGAGAATTTCGAGATCGCGTCCTACAAGTCCTTGATCGTCATGGCCGAAGCCTCCGGGAACCAGAAATTCATCCCGGGCCTCCAGGAGACCCTGGGCGAAGAGGAAAAGACCGCCCAGGCCGTCTACGACATGATCGAGCCGATCACCCGGAAGTTCCTGACGCGCTCGGCTCAGGGTCAGAAGGCGGATCGGTAAGAGAAGACCTGCTCATACCGGGCTGTTGCCGCCAGCGGTGACGCGTTTGCCATGTCATGGCCGGGCTTGTCCCGGCCATCTCGATACGGGAAAGGCGCTGCGCTTCGAACGATCGGGATCGCCGGCACAGGGCCGGTGATGACGGACCAGAGTTCCGCCCTCAGCCCCTGGGACGAAGGGTTTCAGCCGCCCAGGTTGAACACCCGGTGCGGGACGAACTCGCCCCGTTCCACGTCGCCCACCGCGATCAGGACGCCGTTGCAGGTGGCGTAGACCTTGCCGGACAGGGGCGCGTCGCGGCCGCGCAGGATGATCGACTGGCCGCGCATGAGGCGGCCGGCCATATCCCGACTCACGGGGATCGCGGGAATTTCGCTCAGGGCGATCTCCACCGGCCGAAGGGCCGCCGGATCGGTCGCAACGTCGTCCACGGTGACGGCGTCGTCCTCGGTGAAAGGACCGACGCGCGTGCGCCTGAGTGCCGCGATATGGCCGAGGCAGCCCAGGGCACGGCCGAGATCGCGCGCGATGGCGCGCACATAGGTGCCCTTGCCGCAATCGGCCTCGATGATCGAGCGGTTGCCCGCGTGGTGGATCAGCGCGAGCCGGTCGATCTCGACCGTGCGCGGCTGCAGTTCCACCGTCTCGCCGTCGCGGGCGAGATCATAGGCGCGCTCGCCCTGGATCTTGATGGCGGAAAAGCGGGGCGGCACCTGCTGCACCTGACCGGTGAAGCGGGGCAGGTATTCTTCGATCATGGCCGGTTCCGGCAGCCGGTCGGTCTGCTCGACCACCTCGCCCTCAGTGTCGTCCGTGGTGGTCTCCGCCCCCCAGGCCACGGTGAACACGTAGGATTTGCGCCCATCCATGACGAAGGGAACGGTCTTGGTCGCTTCGCCGAGCGCGATCGGCAGGATGCCCGACGCGAGGGGATCGAGGGTGCCGGCATGCCCGGCCTTCTTGGCCGACAGGCCGCGTTTGACCACCGCGACCGCATGGGTCGAGGTCATGCCGACGCCCTTGTCCAGGATGATCCATCCGTTGACGTCGCGCTTCTTCGGGCGGTCGCCGTGCGGCCTCCGCTGCGGGCGTTCTTCGCTCATCGCTTCTTACTCGCTGCTGTCGTCGGAAGGGTCAGGCTCGGGCTTGACCGTGTCGCGGGCTACGCGCTCGGACCGCAGCAGCGCGTCGATGCGGGCGGCCTCGTCGAAGCTCTCGTCGCGGCGGAAGCGCAGATCGGGCGCGAATTTCAGGTTGACCCGGCGGGCCACCTCCTGGCGCAACAGCTTCTTGTTCTTGTCGAGGGCCTTGAGCACGGCGTCCTCGTCGCGCCCGCCGAGCGGCATGACGTAGGCGGTCGCGAGCTTCAGGTCGGGCGACATGCGCACTTCCGGGATGGTGATGACGTTCCTCGTCAGCACGTCATCCTGCAGGTCCCCGCGCGAGAGGACCTCGGCGAGGGCGTGGCGGATCAACTCGGCGACGCGCTGCTGGCGCTGCGAGGGTCCGCTGGATTGTTCGAAACGTTTGGCCATGGGTGCTTCTCCGGGATTGGACCGGATCGGTCAAAAGGGATCATGGCCGGGAGCGACCCGGCCATGAGGATTGATGGGCGATGATGGAGCGAAGTCGGGCGCTTCTTACAGCGTCCGCTTCACCTCTTCCACGCGGTAGCACTCGATGAGGTCGCCGGCGCGCATGTCCTGATAGTTCTCGAAGGACATGCCGCATTCCTGGCCCGACGTGACCTCGCGGGCGTCGTCCTTGAAGCGCTTGAGCTGCGAGAGCCTGCCCTCGTGGATTACCACGTTGTCGCGGATCAGGCGGACATGGGCGCCGCGCTGGACCACGCCGTCGAGGACGCGGCAGCCGGCGATCTTGCCGACCTTCGACACGTTGAACACCTCGAGGACCTGGGCCTCGCCGAGACGCTCTTCGCGCAGGGTCGGAGCCAGGAGTCCGGACATCGCCGCCTTCACGTCATCCACGAGGTCGTAGATGATGTTGTAGTAGCGGATCTCGATGCCGGCACGTTCGGCGGCCTCGCGGGCTTCCTTGTGGGCGCGCACGTTGAAGGCCAGGATGATGGCCCCCGAGGCTTCCGCCAGGGTGACGTCGGACTCGGAGATGCCGCCGACGCCCGCCTGGACGATCCGGGCTGCCACTTCCTCGTTGCCGACCTTCTCGAGCGCACCGACGATGGCCTCCGCCGAGCCCTGCACGTCCGCCCGGACCACGAGCGGGAACTCCTTGCGGCCCGCTCCGGCCTTGAGGTCGCGCATCATGTCGACGAGAGTCCGTCCGGCCGAGCCCATGCGGGCGGCCTGACGCTCGCGCTTCTGGCGCGTCCGGTATTCGGTGACCTCGCGGGCACGGGCTTCGGACTCGACCACCGCGACGCGGTCGCCGGCCTCGGGCGTGCCGTTGAAGCCCAGAACCTCGACGGGAACCGAGGGACCGGCCTCCTTCACGGTGGCGCCGAGATCGTTGATCAGGGCGCGCACACGGCCCCACTCGGCGCCGGCCACGACGATGTCGCCCGTGTGGAGCGTGCCGCGCTGCACCAGCACGGTCGCCACGGGACCGCGGCCGCGATCGAGCTTCGCCTCGATGACAGTGCCTTCCGCCGACCGTTCGGCGTTGGCCTTGAGCTCGAGGATTTCGGCCTGGAGCTGGAGGCCTTCGAGCAGGGTCTCGAGACCCTGGCCAGTCTTGGCCGAGACCTCGAACTCGAGGGTCTCGCCGCCCATCGACTCGACCACGATCGAGTGCTGCAGCAGCTCGGTCCGGACCCGCTGCGGGTTGGCGTCGGGCTTGTCCACCTTGTTGATCGCCACGATCAGCGGCACGCCGGCCGCCTGGGCGTGGTTGATCGCCTCGACGGTCTGCGGCATGACGCCGTCATCGGCCGCCACCACCAGCACCACGATGTCCGTCACCTTGGCGCCGCGGGCACGCATGGCCGTGAAGGCCGCGTGGCCCGGCGTATCGATGAACGTGATCTTGCCGCCGAGCGGCGAGGTCACCTGATAGGCGCCGATATGCTGGGTGATGCCGCCGGCCTCGCCGGACACCACGTTGGTCTTGCGGATCGCGTCGAGCAGCGAAGTCTTGCCGTGGTCGACGTGGCCCATGATGGTCACCACCGGCGGGCGGATCGAGAGGTTCTCGTCCGTGTCCGGCGTGTCGAAGAGGCCTTCCTCGACGTCCGATTCCGCAACGCGCTTCACCGTATGGCCGAGCTCTTCCGCGATCAGCTGAGCTGAGTCGGAATCGATCACGTCCGTGATCTTGTGCATCTGGCCTTGCTTCATCAGCATCTTGATCACGTCCACGGCGCGTTCCGACATGCGGTTCGCCAGTTCCTGGATCGTGATCGTCTCGGGAATGATCACCTCGCGGGCGATCTTTTCCTTCTGTTCCACCTGACGGTGGCCCATGAGGCGCTGGTTGCGGCGACGGAACGCGGCGAGCGAGCGGGTACGCTCGTCCTCGCCCGAGGTCGCATTGGCCAGAGTCAGGCGGCCGCGGCGCTTTTCCTCGCCGGGAGCGACCTTGGGCGTCTTCGGCAGAGCCGCCGGCTTGGCGGCGATGCCGGGACGGCGGATGGTGCGGGCGCCTTCCTCGTCATCCGCCACGGCCGCGCGGGCAGCCACGGGCGGGGTCGTGCGAACGTTCGGCTTTGCCGTCTCCGGATCGGGCGCGACCGGCGCGGCAGGGCGCGCCATATGGTTCAGGCTCGGCGGACGACCACCCATGGTGCCGCCACCGCTGCGCGGGCCGCCGAAGCCGCCGGGACGGGGACCATCCGAGCGCGGGCCACCGGTACGCGGGCCATCGAAACGGCCGGCAGGGCGGGGTCCATCGGACCGGGGCCGGTCGGAGCCGGGCGCGCGGCTGGCACCGGCAGGAGCCGGTGCGGACGACGGGCGCGGAGCTTCTTCGCCCAGGCGACGGCGCGCCTCGTCCTCGGCGCGGCGCTTGCGCTCGTCATCCTGACGGCGGCGCTCGTCCTCCTCGCGCTTGCGGGCTTCGGCCGCTTCACGCTCCTTGGCTTCCGCAGCCTCGCGCTCGGCGCGGCGGGCTACCTCTTCGGCCTGGCGCTTGCGGTCTTCCTCGTCGCGACGGCGGGCGTCGACCAGCGCGTTCATGCGCGCATCGCGCTCCTGCTCGGAGAGCGTCTGCAGCACCATGCCGCCGGACCGGGGAGTGTTCGGGGCGCTGCGCTGCGGACGGCCGCCCTGGGCCGGGGCAGCCGGCTTCGGGGCCGGAGCGGCCGGCTTTGGAGCGGCAGCGGCGGGCTTGGGCGCGCTCGCGGGGGCCGCGGCCTGTTGAGGCGCGGGCCTGTCTTCCTTGACCCCGGGGCTGGGGCCGACAGCAGGGCGACGCTTGACCGTCTCCACCACGACCGACTTGGACCGGCCATGGGAGAAGCTTTGGCGCACCACGCCCTGTTCGACGGGTCGCTTCAGAGAAAGCGTCTTGGACGACACGTGGAGAGTCTTGTCGCCCTGGTTTTTCGTATCAGTCATTCCGCCTCAGTTCCTGCGGGTTTCAAAATCGTGGGTTCGCCGGTCTCGTTCTCGAGGCCAGTTTGATCGGCATCGGTGCCGCGATAGGAGCGGTAACGGTGCCAGCGGTTCAGAAAGCCGTCGCTCCCAGCGCCCGCGACGAGGGCAGCATGTATCACATGTGACCGGCCTAATGCCAAATCCAATTCGTCGATCGACAATTCTTGGATGACCGGAAAGTGAGATATTGCGTCGCCGAGGCGTTTTCGCAACTGGTTCGCCAATTTTCTTCGCCCATCTTCGGCCGCCTCTGCGGCATGAATAAGGGCAACGATGGGCTTATCCGTGATCGCCGACTCGACCTTGTGGAAGCCGGTGATCACCGCGCCGGCCTTGTTGGCGAGGGCCAGACCCTGGCGCAGATCGTCCCGGAGCATGCGCTCGATGTCCAGGGCCAGGGTCTCCGCGGCCTTGGCCTCGGCCTTGAAGGCCCGGGAGAAGAGGCGACGTTTGGCCGCTTCTTCCACCATGTCGAACCGGGCCGTGACCCAGACGCCGCGGCCCGGCAGCTTGTGCCGGAGGTCGGGGACGACCTGATGGTCGGGCCCGAGGACAAAGCGGATCAGCTCCGCGGGGCCTTTCGCCTCGCGGGTGATGATGCAGGTGCGCTCCGGTTCATGCCGCGGCACGGGTGCTGACCTCGCTTTACCATGGCCCAGTTAAGACGGCTGAGCCTCGGTCTCGGCCTCTTCGGCCGATCCCTCGGTCTCCACCGTCTCTTCCGGCTGCTCGATCCAGCCGGCCTTCACGCGGGCGGCCATGATCATGTTCTCGGCGTCCGCACGGGACAGGTCGAAGCCGTCGAGCGCACCCTTGTAGCGGGTCGCCTCCGGGCCGCGGCCTTCCGTCCAGCCGACGAGATCGTCGGTGGCGCAGCCGGCCAGGTCCTCGACATTCTTGATGTCGTTCTCGCCCAGAGCCACCATCATGGCAGTTGTGACGCCGTCGATCTCCTTCAGGTCGTCCGAGACGCCCAGTTCCTGGCGGCGGGCGTCGTTCTCGGCCTCGATGCGGGCGAGGTATTCCTGCGCGCGGCTCTGGATCTCGGCGGCCGTATCCTCGTCGAAGCCCTCGATGGAGGCCACCTCGCCGGCATCCACGTAGGCGATCTCCTCGACGGAGCGGAAGCCCTCGGAGGCCAGCAGCTGGCCCACGACCTCGTCCACGTCGAGAGCGTTCATGAACAGCTCGGTGCGCTCGGCGAATTCCTTCTGGCGCCGCTCGGATTCCTCGGCTTCGGTGAGAATGTCGATGTCCCAGCCGGTGAGCTGCGAGGCGAGGCGCACGTTCTGGCCGCGGCGGCCGATGGCCAGCGAGAGCTGATCGTCGGGCACCACCACCTCGATGCGGTCGGCCTCCTCGTCGAGCACCACCTTGACCACTTCCGCAGGCTGGAGCGCGTTGACGATGAAGGTCGCCTGGTCCTGGGACCAGGGGATGATGTCGATCTTCTCGCCCTGCAGCTCGCCCACCACCGCCTGGACGCGGGAGCCCCGCATGCCCACGCAGGCGCCGACCGGGTCGATGGAGCTGTCGCGCGAGGTCACGGCGATCTTGGCCCGGGAGCCGGGATCGCGGGCCACCGCCTGCACCGACACGATGCCGTCGTAGATCTCTGGCACCTCGGAGGCGAAGAGCTTCGCCATGAACTGCGGATGGGTGCGCGACAGGAAGATCTGCGGCCCGCGGGCTTCGCGGCGAACGTCGAAGAGATAGGCGCGGATGCGGTCGCCCGGGCGGAAGGTCTCTCGCGGGATGAGCTCGTCGCGGCGGATGATCGCCTCGCCGCGGCCGAGATCGACGATCACGTTGCCGTATTCGACGCGCTTGACCGCGCCGTTCACGACCTCGCCGATGCGGTCCTTGTATTCCTGGTACTGCCGGTCGCGCTCGGCGTCGCGCACCTTCTGCACGATCACCTGCTTGGCCGACTGGGCGGCGATGCGGCCGAAATCGAAGGGCGGCAGGGTGTCGGCGATCACGTCGCCCACCTGGGCGGCCGGATTGTGGCGGGTGCGGGCCTCGGCCAGGGTGATCTCGCGGGAATCGTTCTCCACCGCGCCGTCGTCGACCACCAGGAGGTGGCGGGCGAGGCGCAGCTCGCCGGTCTTCGGGTTGATCTCCGCGTGGATGTCGGTCTCGGCCCCGTAGCGGGACCGGGCCGCCTTGGCGATGGCATCCGCCATGGCGTCGAGCACGATCTGCTTGTCGATCACCTTCTCGCGCGCGACCGCATCGGCGATCTGCAAGAGTTCAAGCCTGTTGGCGCTGATAGCCATCGAGGTCGCTCCTTAGTTCGGTTTTGTCTGATCGGACGGGTCCGGCGTCTCGTCGGGCGCATCGACCACATCCGTGTCTTCATCAAGATCGTCCGTGGTCGGCGCCGTTCCGCGGCGCAGCGATTCACGGATCAGCTCGTCGGTGAGAACGAGGTGAGCCTCGCCGAGATCCGTCAGGGGCACCCGGGCGATCGGATCGAGACCTTCCTTTACGTCCGGCAGCTCGATCACGAGCATCCCGTCCTCCACCCCCCGGAGGAGGCCGCGGTAGCGCTTGCGGCCGGCGACCGGCACGGCCATCTCCACCTTGGCCTCGTAGCCGCTCCAGCGCTCGAAATCGCTGACGCGCACGAGCGGGCGGTCGATCCCCGGCGAGGAGATCTCCAGATGATAGGCCGTGGTGATTGGATCCTCGAGATCGAGAACCGGCGAAATCGCCCGGCTCACGGTCTCGCAATCGGCCACCGACATGGTGCCGTCCGGCCTCTCGGCCATGATCTGGACGGTGCATCCGTTCTGGCCGCTGACCCGCACCCGCACGAGATTGAAGCCCAGATCCTCGATCACCGGCTCGACGATGGCCGCCACCCGGGCGGCGACGCCGTTCTCGGTGATCAGTCGGTTGTCGCGTTCGTTTGTCATGGCTCTCCGCACGCCCCGGGGTCCAAGCAATAAAAAAGAGCGGACCCCGGGGGGCCCACTCTCGACCAGCAGCTTGACGCTGCAACCAGAGCTGACGTGAGAGATATACCGATTCACGTCGAAAAATGCAAGAGTTCTCTCGATCGTCCCGTCATGCGCCCGCCGTCTGGTCCGCAACCGCCCGAGGTCCTGCCGGTGCTCCGCGACGGAAGGCGAGCCGCAGCCGGGTCGAGAAAGCTGCGCTGTCGCGGCCGGGCCTGAGCTATAATAGGCAAGGGTCTCCTTCGGAGCATCATGCCTTGACGATGTCCCGCGTTCTTCTCCTCGGGCTCGCGCTGCTGGCCGCTGCGGCGGCCTCTTGGCGCCTCAGCCGCCCGCAGGAGGTCACCACGGTGTCGCCGAAGCGTGGCGACGCCGCCGAGATCGTCTATGCCACTGGGGTCGTGGAGCCGCGCACCTGGGCCAAGGTGGCGCCTCTCCTGCGCGAGCGGATCGTCGAGCTGTGCAATTGCGAGGGCGAGTCGGTGGAGCGCGGAGCGGTTCTGGCCCGCCTCGACAGCCGCCAGCCGGAGGCCACCCTGGCGGAGCTGAAGGCGCGGCAGAAGCTGACCATGGCCGATTACGACCGGATCGCCGCCCTGGTGGAACGACGGGTCGCCAGCGATCAGGCTCTCGACCGGGCCCGCAGCGAGCTCGGCCAGATCCAGGCCCTGATCGCCGGCCAGGAGACCCGGCTCGAATCCTATGTCCTGCGGGCTCCCATGAGCGGCGTCGTCCTGCGCCAGGACGGCGAGGTGGGAGAGGCGGCCGAGCCCGGGACGATCCTGTTCTGGGTCGGTGAGCCCAAGCCCCTGCAGGTGGAGGCCGACGTGAACGAGGAGGACATCCCGCGCGTGGCGGTCGGCCAGCGCGCCGTCCTCAAGGCGGACGCCTTTCCGGACCAGGTCCTGGACGCGAAGGTCGATTCGGTCACTCCGAAGGGCGATCCCATCGCCAAGACCTATCGCGTCCACCTGGCCCTGCCGCAGGACACGCCCTTGCGCATCGGTATGACCGTGGAGGTGAACGCGATCGTGCGGATCGAGCCCGGCGCTCTTCTCGTCCCGACCAACGCCCTGCGCGGCGGCGCCCTGTTCGTGCTCGACGGCGCTGTGGCCCGCAGGCGCGACGTGACAGTCGGCATCCGGGGAGCCAGCAACTCGCAGATCCGGCAGGGCCTCTCCGACACGGACCGGGTGATCGCCCCGTTCCCGGACGAGCTTGCCGACGGGACGAAGGTTCGGGAAAGGCAGGGGTGACATGCGCCTCATCCTGGAACTGGCCCTGACCCACATCGCCGGGCGCGGACGCCAGACGATCGTGGCGATCCTGGGCGTCGCTCTCGGGGTCGGCTTCTCCATCGCCATGGCGGCCCTGATGCAGGGCACCGAAAAGGATTTCGTCGCCCAGCTCGTGGACACCATGCCGCACGTTCAGATCACCGACGAGCACCGTTCGCCCCGGCGGCAGCCCGCGGAGGATCTGTTCGCCGCGGCCCAGTTCGAGGGCTTGCGGCCGAAGGAGGACCGGCGCGGCATTCTCAATCCGGCCGCGGCCACGGCTTCCCTGAGGGCCTGGGTGCCCGGACGCATGGCGCAGGCCCTGCGCACGCAGGGCGTGGTCCGTTACGCCGGGCGCGACGTGGGCGTGACCGTGATCGGCATCGAGCCGGAAGGCGAGGCTGAAGTCTCGTCCGTCGCAGGGGACTTCCTGTCGGGCAGTTTCGACACGCTTCGGTCCGGCGGCAACAACATTGTCGTGGGCGACCGCCTGGCGCAGAGGCTCGGCGCCTCCACGGGCACCACGATCCAGGTCGTCGCTCCGACCGGCCAGTCGCGCGGCTTCCGGATCGTCGGGCAGTTCCACACGGGCACCAACGCCCGCGACGAGGGCGAAGCCTACGTGCTTCTCAAGAACGCCCAGATCCTGAGCGAGCGCCCCAACGCCATCAACGACATTCGCCTGCGCCTCGACGATCCGGCGGCCGCCCCCCGGGTCGCCCGCCAGGCGGAGGCCGAGCTCGGCTACAAGGCGGTGCCCTGGCAGGAGGCGAACGAATCGCTTCTCGAGGCGCTGGTGGTGCGCAACGTGGTCATGTACACGGTGGTGGGCGCGATCCTGCTGGTGGCCGGGTTCGGGATCTTCAACATCATCTCGACCATCACGCACGAGAAGGCGCGCGACATCGCGATCCTGAAGTCCCTCGGCTTCACCCAGGCCAACATGCGCCGGCTGTTCCTGATCGAGGGGTTGGCGCTCGGGCTCGCCGGTTCCGTCGTCGGCTGGGCCATCGGCCTTCTCCTCTGCCTCGCCCTGTCGCAGGTGGAGTTCAAGCTTTCGGGCGCCGGGGTCGGCCGCGAAATGACGCGCCTGCCCCTCTTCTGGAGCGTCTGGCACTACGCGATCGCCTCGGCCTTCGCCCTCGTGTCCGCCGGCGTGGCCGGCTATCTCCCGGCGCGTCAGGCCGCGCGGCTCAATCCGGTCGACATCATCCGGGGCGCCACATGACTTGGCGAATCGAGGCCGACCACCTCACCCGCGTCCTGCCCGCCACCGTGCCGGTGACGCTGGTGCGCGACGTGTCGCTGACGGTGGGCGAGCGTGAGTTCATCGCCATCACGGGCCCGTCGGGCTCCGGCAAGTCGTCGCTGCTCTACCTGCTGGGCCTTCTCGACCGCCCGACGAGCGGCACCTTGAGGATCGACGGGCGGGACACCTCCACCCTGGACGACCGGGCCCTCGCCCGCCTGAGGCTCGAGATGCTGGGTTTCGTGTTCCAGTTCCACTTCCTGCTGCCGGAATTCACGATCCTGCGGAACGTGGAGCTGCCGATGCGCAAGGCGGGCCGGCTGTCGGCGGCCGCCATGCACGACCGCGCCGCGGCCCTGCTGGAGGAGCTCGGGCTCGCCGGCCATCTCGACAAGAGGCCGGATCAGCTCTCGGGCGGCCAGCGCCAGAGGGTGGCGGTGGCGCGGGCGCTCGCCAACGATCCCCATGTGGTGTTGGCCGACGAGCCGACCGGCAGTCTAGACAGCAAGAACTCGGAGCAGGTGTTCCAGATCCTGCGGGGCCTCGTGCACAAGGGCGGAAAGACCGTTGTTGCGGTCACCCACGACATGGAGTTCGCCGCCCGGGCTGATCGCCGCCTCCATCTCGTCGACGGCACGGTGATGAGCGACGAGCGCGCGGCTGCGTCACCCGCCTGACGATCAGACCCGCACGAAGGTGAGATAGCTCGGCACCCGGCCCTCGCGGATGGCCTTGGCCTCGTAGCGGGTGCCCGGCCAGCCGTCGTAGGGCCGGCGCCAGTCGTCGGCCCGGGTGGCCGTCCAGCGGAAATGCCGGGACCGCAGGGCTCGGGCCAGCACCCAGCCGATGTAATCGTCGATGTCGCTGGCGAAACGCAGCTCGGCGCCGGGCTTCATCACCCGCGCGAGACTCTCGAGGGTCTCGTCGGACACGAGGCGGCGCTTGCGCTGCCGGCGCTTGGGCCAGGGGTCGGGATAGAGAATGTAGACCCGGTCGAAGGAGGCGTCGGGCAGGGTCGGCAGGAGGTCGGTGACATCGTCGTCCCAGACGCGGACATTGTCGAGGCGCTCGTGCTCGACCACCGCGAGAAGCTTCGCCATGCCGTTCACGAAGGGCTCGCACCCGACGACATTGACGTCGCGGTGCGCGCGGGCCTGCGCGGCGAGATGCTCGCCGCCGCCGAACCCGATCTCGAGCCAGGTTTCCCGCGCGTCCCGGTTGGGAAACTGGTCCGACAGAGGTCTGCCCGGGGCGACGCGGATCGCGGGTAACAAGGTCTGAACCAGTTCGTCCTGGCCGGCGCGAAGCTTCTTGCCCTTGCGTCGCCCGAAAAAGGCGCCGGCCCGATCGGCGGCTTCGCTCATGGGACCAATGCTCCTGGGGACGGTACGATCGGGCTGAGAAACAGGCGCGTGTCGTGCCGGGAATGCAATGAGAGCCGATTCACCCGAGAGGGAACCGGCTCGTATCGTGAGGCTCAGGGGCCGGATGCGTCCGGCCCGCCAGGCGGATCTTAGCGGAACGCCGCCTTGAGGCGGTCGGCCAGATCCGTGCGCTCCCAGGAGAAGCCGCCGTCCGCATCCGGCTTGCGGCCGAAATGGCCGTAGGCGGAGGTGCGGGCATAGATCGGCTTGTTGAGGCCGAGATGCGTGCGGATGCCGCGGGGCGACAGATCCATGGCGTCCATGAGGATCGCCTCCAGCTTGCCCTCGTCCACCGTGCCGGTGCCGTGGAGGTCCACGTAGATCGACAGGGGCTTGGCCACGCCGATGGCGTAGGAGAGCTGCAGGGTGCAGTTCTCGGCGAGACCCGCGGCAACCACGTTCTTGGCGAGATAGCGCGCCGCGTAGGCGGCCGAGCGGTCCACCTTGGTCGGATCCTTGCCGGAGAAGGCGCCGCCGCCGTGCGGGGCTGCGCCGCCGTAGGTGTCCACGATGATCTTGCGGCCGGTGAGGCCGCAATCGCCGTCGGGTCCGCCGATGACGAACTTGCCCGTGGGGTTCACGTGCCAGATCGTGTCGGGCGAGATCCAGCCCGCGGGCAGGGTCTGACGGATATAGGGCTCGACAATCGTGCGCACGTCGTCCGAGGAGAGGCTCTCGTCCAGGTGCTGGGTCGACAGGACGATCTGGGTTGCCGCGACGGGCTTGCCGTTCTCGTAGCGCAGCGTGACCTGGCTCTTGGCGTCGGGGCCGAGCTTGGCCGCGTCGCCGACCTTGCCCTTGCGGGCCGCAGTCAGGTTCTCGAGGATCTTGTGGGCGTAATAGATCGGCGCCGGCATCAGCTCGGGCGTCTCGTTGCAGGCATACCCGAACATGATGCCCTGGTCGCCTGCGCCCTCATCCTTGCTGCCGGCGGCGTCGACGCCCTGGGCGATGTGGGCCGACTGGGCATGGAGATAGACCGACACGTCGGCGGTCTTCCAGTGGAATCCGTCCTGCTCGTAGCCGATGTCCTTGATGGCGTTCCGGGCGAGCTCGATCACCGTGTCCTTGGTGATGGATTCAGGGCCGCGGACCTCGCCGGCGATGACGACGCGGTTGGTGGTGGCCAAGGTCTCGCAGGCCACTCGGGCTTCCGGCTCGGCGGCCAGATAGGCGTCGACAACGGCATCGGAAATCCGGTCGCAGACCTTGTCCGGATGCCCCTCGGAGACCGACTCGCTCGTGAAAAGATAGCTCGAACGCCGCACGATGGGATTCCTTCAGGCAATGAAAATTGGTTAACCTGTAACAATGGACAGGCTCAGAAACATGCTCATGCCGCAGGCTGAGGGAAAGGTCAAGCGAACGTGTTCTTTATGACGAACGCTCAACCTCCTCCTGCGAGGCCAGCGAACTGACGAGCTGAACGATGCTTTTGCGAACCCTGGGGCTCTTGATGCTGGCAAAGGTTCGGACGAGCTGCAGGCCTTCGGGGGTCGACATCATGTCGGCCACGTAGGGAGGCGAACCGCTTTCGGCGAAGCCGCCTTCGGGCTTTCCGCCCCTGATCCCGTCAAAAAAGAACTCGATCTCGACATTGAGGATCTTGGCGATTTCGACGAGGCGGGCCACGCTGATCCGGTTCATGCCCTTTTCGTATTTCTGAACCTGCTGAAAGGTCAGGCCAAGCATATCGCCAAGCTTCTCCTGGCTCATCCCGATGGAGACACGGCGCATCCGCACTCTGCTTCCGATTTCCTTATCGATCGAGCCCGTCGACTTCTTCATTATGGCCTGTCCCCTTGCCGAAACTGACGCAGCATCGAAGCATTTTTTTATGGGAATGGCGGGTGCCTGCGACGTGCAATCAGGATGATTAAGCAGATCGAAAGCGTGGCCGTCAAAGAAAACATGCCCCACTTCCTATAAAGAGTAGGAGGGCCTGCAACCGGCAGATCGGCATCCAAAATTCCCTCAATCCCCAGTTGAAGATCGGCCGTGACACGGCCGAAAGAATCGACGACGGCCGAAATTCCCGTATTGGCGGCCCTGACCAGAGGAAGGCCTTCCTCGACCGCCCGCAGACGGGCCTGGGCGAAATGCTGATAGGGCCCCGGCGTCTGCCCGAACCACGCGTCGTTCGTGACATTCACGATCAGGTCGGGACGCGGACCCGCGGCCAGGATCTCGCCTGGAAAAATCGCCTCGTAGCAGATCGTCGCAGCCACCGGCGGGAGGCCCGGAATGGACAAGGTTGTGCGCGTCCCGCTCGGCTCGAATCCACCGGGGATGTGCACGAACTGGCGCAGTCCTGCGGCCCGGATCAAGGCCTCGAGAATTTTCGGCACATACTCCCCGAACGGGACCAGATGCACCTTGTCGTAGGTGCCGAGGATCGTGCCCTTCTCGTCGATCACCTGGATGGCATTGTAGAACTTGCCCGCGGCCTCACCCGGCAGGGGAGCATCCATACGGGCGGCGCCCGTGATCAGGACGGAGCCCGGCCCGAGCAGGGTGGCGATCTGCGCGAGCGAGCCGGCATCGCGGTGGAGCAGGAAGGGGAACGCCGATTCCGGCCAGACGATATGGGTCGGCGCCGCCGGGCTGCCGTCGCGGCGCGGGCTCGCGCTCAGATTCAGGTAGCGCCGCATGATGGCGTCCCGATTGCGCGGGTTGAACTTGGCATCCTGCGGCAGGTTGGGCTGCATGATGCGCAGATGCACGGCCTCGACGACGGGCGAAGCCTCCGACGGGACGCGCCACATGCCGAAGAGCGCAAGGCCGGCGAGGAGACAGGCCGCGATCGCAGGAGTGGTCCAGCGGGCCCGCCCCGTGGTGCCGGTGAGCAGCACGGCCGGCGCCGCACCGATCAGGAGGCTCAGGAAGGTCAGGCCGTAGAGGCCGATCAGTGCGGCAGACTGCATCAGCCACAGGTTCTGGCCGAGCGCCATCCCGGGGTTGTTCCAGGGAAACCCGGTGAAGAGATGGCCCCGCAGCCATTCGCTGACCGTCAGCCCGAAGGCAAAGGCGAGGATGCGCCCGGCATCCGGCAGCCAGAGCAGGCGGGCGAGGACGAAGCCGAAGGCGGGAAAGAAGGCCAGCAGGGCAGGCAGCCCAAGCACGCCGAACGGCATGGCCCAGGCGAACTGGTCCGCCTCCACAAGAAAGGCAGCGCCGAGCCACCACAACCCGGCGACGAAATAGCCGAAGCCCCAGAACCAGCCGAGGAGGCCGGCGGATCGGAAAGCGGCCCCGCGAGACGGACCGTTCCTGGCCGTGCCGTCCAGGAGCCAGATCGCGGGGACCAGGGAGAGGACAAGAGCGGGCAGAAACCCAAAGGGCGGCATGGCCAGGGCGCCGGCGGCTCCGGCCGCAAAAGCCGTGAGCCAGCGGCGCCAGCCTCGCAGGAGGCTGACGCGCTTCGCCAAGAGCCTCATTTGGCCAGGAGCCTCATTTGGCCAGGAGCCTCATTCCGCGGCAGCGCTTTCAGGACGCGGCGCGACCGGTTTTCCTTCGCTGATCTCCACCTCGGTCGAGGCCGGGGTGCGGCGATGGACGCGAAGGCGTTTCACACGCCGCGGATCGGCGTCGAGAACCTCGAATTCCAGGCCCGACGGTCCCTCGATCACCTCGCTGCGGGACGGGACGCGGCCGGCCAGGGTGACGATGAAGCCGCCGATCGTATCGATGTCCTCGGCGCCTTCCTCCTCGGTGAGGTCGAGCCCCAGAACCTCCTTGACCTCGTCGAGGCTGGCGCGGGCATCGGCGATGTAGGTGCCGTCGGCCGCCGGCACGATGGTGAGGGTCGAATCCTCGTCGTGCTCGTCCTCGATGTCGCCCACCACCATCTCGACCAGATCCTCGATCGACACGAGGCCATCGGTCCCGCCGTATTCGTCGATCACGAGGGCCATGTGTGTCCGGGTCGCCTGCATGCGCACCAGCAGGTCGATCGCCGGCATGGAGCGCGGCACGAACAGGACCGGACGGAGGATGTTGGCGGAGGAGAGCGCCATCGACAGGTCGATCTCGCCGAGGCTCGGCAGGGGGGCCTCGTGTCCGGATCCGGCCACAGCCCCGCCATCGGCCCGCATGGCGATGAAATCGAGGAAGTCGCGGATGTGAACCATCCCCTTGGGGTCGTCCAGGGTCTCGCCGTAGACAGGCAGCCGGGAATGGCCGGCCGTGCGGAACAGGCTGAGCAACTCGCCGAGATTGGTGTCCGCCGCCACCGCCACGATGTCGGCGCGCGGCACCATCACGTCCTCCACGCGGATGCGGTGGAAGGAGAGCACGTTCTTGAGCATCGCCCGCTCCTGGGGCGAGAAATCCGTGTCCTCGACGGTTTCCGCGAGGACGTCCTCAAGATCGTGGCGGATGGATTCGCGGGGTTTCAGGCCGAGACGGGTCAGAACCCGGTCGTACCAGTGGTCGCGTGTGTCGTCTGTCTCGGTGAGGGTTCGGACAGGTCGGTCGCTACGACTTCGATCTTCGTTCATTGCTTTGGGTTGTCAGCCGTTCATGCTGCCATGTCGCGATAGGGATCGGCGATGCCGAGGGTGGCGAGCGCCTTGACCTCAAGAGCTTCCATGATCTCCGCCTCCGCCTCGACCTCGTGGTCGTAGCCGAGGAGATGCAGTACTCCATGGACGATCAAATGGGCAAAATGATGCGCGAGCTCCTTGGATTCCTCCTCGGATTCGCGCACCAGCGTCTCGTAGGCTAGAGCAATATCGCCCAAATGGCGAGGGCCTGTGGCGCCCGGCTGCTCGGGCGCCGGGAAAGAGAGCACGTTGGTAGGCTTGTCCTTGCCCCGCCAGGTGCGGTTCAGGTCCCGGATCTGGGCATCGTCGGCGAGCATGACGCTCGCCTCGAATGCGCCATCCGCTTCATAGGTCACCGCGAGGGCGGCCTCCGCGGCCTTCTGGGCGAGGGCCTCCGCGTCCGCGAGGCGGTCCCAATCTCCCGCCTCGATCATGATGTCGAGGGTGATCACGGCCGGCGGTCCCGGTAATCCGGGCGCGGCGGCTCCGGCGGCGCCTCGCGGGCGGCCTTGTCGTAGGCCGTCACGATGCGGCGTACCAGGTCATGGCGCACCACGTCGGCCTCCTTGAAGGTGACGCGGGCGATCCCCTCGACGCCGTTCAGGATGCGCACCGCCTCGACCAAGCCGGATTTCTGACCCGGCGGCAGGTCGATCTGGGTCGGGTCGCCCGTGATGATCATCCGCGAGCCCTCGCCGAGGCGGGTCAGGAACATCTTCATCTGCATCGACGTGGTGTTCTGCGCCTCGTCGAGCAGCACCAGGGCGTTGGTGAGGGTGCGCCCGCGCATGAAGGCCAAGGGGGCGATCTCGATCATGCCGGTCTGCAGGCCCCGGTCCACGTGCCGGGCCTCCATGAAATCGTAGAGGGCGTCGTAGATCGGCCGGAGATAGGGATCGACTTTCTCGCGCATGTCTCCGGGCAGGAAGCCGAGCCGCTCGCCGGCCTCGACGGCCGGGCGGGAGATGATCAGGCGGTCGACCTGACCGGCTTCGAGCAGCGACACCGCATACCCGACGGCCAGCCAGGTCTTGCCGGTGCCGGCCGGGCCTTCGGCGAAGACGAGCTCGTTCGTCTTGAGCGCCTTGATATAGGTGTTCTGGGAGGCGTTGCGGGCGCGGACCGGTCCGCGCCGGCGCGTGGAGATCTGGTCGAAGGCCGTGAGCCCCGGGACCGGCGGCTCCTCGGCGGCCGGGAAGAGGCTGCCCTGCAGCGTGCTTTCCTCAACGGCACCATCCACGTCGCCGGGCCCGAGCGCTCCGCCCTGGCGGGCGCGCTCGTAGAGCCCTTCCAGGACCCGGCGGGCCATCTCGGAGGCTTCCGGCGTGCCCTTCACGGTGACCCGGTTGCCGTTGGCGATGGCGGTCACGTTCAGGCGCCGCTCCAGATGGGCGAGGTTCTGGTCGTATTGTCCGAAAACGAGGCTGGCGAGGCGATTGTCGTCGAAGGTGAGGACGATCTCGGCCTCTTCGACGACGCCGGGATGCAAGCTGCTGGCGTTCCGCCCCTTTTGGGCTCGTGCGGTCACATTGTCCGCTGGGCTCAAATGCCTCTCCTCTGAAGTTTCGCTGCAAGACGTGCGGCGAACGAATATGGGGTCTCACGCGGCCGGAGACTAGCGCATCGTGCGGGCCCAGCGGGCCGCGCTAGCGAAAAGTGGCCCTGGTTTTCCGCGCAGAACGATGCGCCAGCCAAGATAAGAAGCATCGGATCCGATCCCACAAGTGGGTCCACTCTTGGGGCCGATACTCTAGGCGGCGGCCTGGCTGCCGGGACCGACCCAGTCCCCGAACAGGCTGTTCGAGCCGGCCCGCGTGATCCGCACCGTCACGATCTCTCCGACGGCGTGACGGTCGGTCTCGATCTGCACGGCCTGCAGATAGGGCGACTTGCCCGCCATCTGGCCCGGATGACGACCCGGCTTCTCCAAGAGAACGTCGAGGGTCTGGCCTACGGTTCCGTGGTTGAAGGCCTGTCGCTGCATTTCCAGCAGATTCTGCAGCCGCGCCAGACGCTCGGCCTTCACGGGCTCGGGAACCTGCGCGTCGATTTCGGCCGCCGGCGTGCCGGGGCGGGGGCTGTACTTGAACGAGAAGGAGCTGGCGAAGCCCACATCCGCCACGAGCCGCATGGTCTCCTCGAACTCCGCATCCGTCTCGCCCGGGAAGCCGACGATGAAGTCGGACGAGAGGGCGAGTTCGGGCTGCGCCTCGCGGATGCGCGCGATCAGGCGGCGGTACTCGTCGCCGGTGTGCCGGCGGTTCATCGCGTCGAGGATGCGGTCGGAGCCGGACTGCACCGGCAGGTGCAGGTAGGGCATCACGGCGGAAAGGTCGCGATGGGCGGCGATCAGCTCGTCGTCCATGTCGCGCGGATGGCTCGTGGTGTAGCGCAGGCGTGCGATTCCCGGCACCTCGGCCAGACGGTGCAGCAGGCGGCCGAGCGACCAGACGGAGCCGTCCGGGCCCTCGCCGTGATAGGCGTTCACGTTCTGCCCGATCAGCGTGAGCTCGCGCACGCCCGCATCGGCCAGCCGCAGGGCCTCGTCCAGGATCTTGGCCACCGGCCGCGACACCTCCGTCCCACGGGTATAGGGCACCACGCAGAAGGTGCAGAACTTGTCGCAGCCCTCCTGGATGGTGAGGAACGCCGACACGCCCCGGTTCCGGATCGCCGCCCTCGACGGCTTGGGCAGGTGGTCGAACTTGTCCTCGATCGGGAATTCCGTGTCGACCACGCGCTCGGACCGCGGCTTCTTCAAAAGCCGCGGCAGGTTGTGATAGTTCTGCGGACCCACCACCACGTCGACGGCAGGCGCGCGGCGCAGGATCTCCTGGCCCTCGGCCTGAGCCACGCAGCCGGCCACCACGATCTTGGTCTCCTGGCCGAGCGCCTCCCGCTCCTTCTTCATCTCGCGCACGCGGCCGAGCTCGGAATAGACCTTCTCGGCGGCCTTTTCGCGGATGTGGCAGGTGTTGAGGATGACGAGGTCCGCCTCTTCCATGGCGGCGGTTTCGCTGTAGCCCTCGGAGGTCAGCATGTCGGCCATGCGCTCGGCGTCATAGACGTTCATCTGGCAGCCATAGGATTTGACGAAGACTTTTTTCACGAGGTCGGCCTGTGGTGAAAGGGTGGAGCCCCGTCTTTAAGCGCTTTGGGCCGGCAAGAGAAGAGAGTTGCCGCTGTGACAGAGACAACACCGATTGCGGCCCTCCCGTTAAGCCTCCGGTCCCGGCTTGGGCCGACCGGCCTGGCAAGCGATGATCGAGTCGAGGAAGCCCGGGAAGCGATAGTCGAGGTCGGCCCGCCGCAGGCTGATCATGCGCTTCGTGCCCTCGGGCCGGACCCTGACGAGCCCGGCTTCGCGCAGCTTGGCCAGATGATAGCTCAACCCCGTCTTGGAGCCGAGATGCAGGAACTGGCTGCAGGTCATCGCATCCTGCTCGCCATGGGCCAGAAGCCCGATGATGGCGAGACGCGTCTCGTCGCCGAGGGCCGACAGGACGTGGGCCAGCTCGATCTGATCGGCATGGGGATGGGGAAGGGACGTCATGCGGTTCAACATAAGGGTTTTTGCTCGTAGTTCAACATCTCTTGAACTAGTCCTTGACACGTGGAGATCAAAGGTTCAATTGTTCAATAATCGTTGAACAAACCGGGTGGACCATGAACAAGCGCCTCTTCTGGCTGGCTCTCGGCACCTTCGCCATCGGGGCGGAGGGATTCGTCATCGCGTCGCTCCTCCCGCAGATCTCCGAAGATACCGGCGTGACCCTGATCGAAGCCGGATATCTCGTGGTAGCCTTCGCGCTGGTCTATGCGACCGCCTCGCCGGTCCTGACGGCGCTCACCGCCGACCGGGACCGGCGCACGATCCTCACGGCGAGCGCCGTGGTCTTCGCCGCCGGCGCCCTGAGCGCCGCCTTCGCCCATACCTATGCGGTTCTCCTCGTCGCCCGGATCGTGATCGCCTGCGCGGCCGGGCTCTACGCCGCGACCGCCCAGGCGACCGCGGTCGCGATCTCCCACGCCGACCATCGGGCGCGGGCGATCGCCATCGTGGTCGGCGGAACATCCCTCGCCGTGGCGTTCGGGGCGCCTCTGGGCGCGTTCGTCGCCGGCTGGGCCGGCTGGCGGGGCACCTATGCGAGCATCGCCCTGGCCGGGGTGATCGCCGCCCTGGCGATCCGCCTCATGCTGCCGGGCGGATTGCGCGGCACGAGGATGTCGCTCCGGAGCCGGTTCGCGGTCCTGTCGCAGCCCGGAATCCGTACCGCCCTGGCGACGACGCTGCTCTACATGACGGCGGGCTTCATGATCTTCACCTATATCGCACCCATGACCCTGCAGGCCGCCGGGCTCGTCCGGTCCCTGCTGCCCACCGTGCTGCTGGTCTATGGCAGCGGCGCCGCCCTGGGGAACTATCTCGGCGGGCAGATGGCCGACCGCTGGGGCGCGCAGCGCATGGTGACGATCGCCATCGTTCTCAACACGGGCATGATGCTGTTCTTCACGCTCCTCGGGCATTTGCCGGACGGGTGGGCGGGGCCGGCCTTCCTCGGCGCCCTCTTTCCCTGGGGCGTCATGTCGTGGTCCTTTCCGCCCGCCCAGGCGAGCCGGATCCTGGCGATCGCGCCGGGCAGCGCCCCGCTGGCCCTCTCGCTCAACGGCTCGGCCCTGTATTTCGGCGTGGCGCTCGGCTCGTTCATCGGGGGGCTGGTGCTGCGCTATGCGACCGTGGGTGATCTCGGCTGGGTGGCCGCTCTCTTCCTGGTCACGGCGCTCGTCCTGGTCCGTGCGGGACGGTTACGGCCGGCCGGACTTCCGGCGGCCTGACCGGCAGGAGATTGAGGGCCGCCTGTCTCCCTCAATCGCCGAAGGCGCCCTCGACCGGGGCCGACAATGCGGCATCGGCGGCCAGGATCTCGGACACGACCTTCGCGAAGGCCGGGCGGGCGCCGAGCCGTCCATACCAGCCGGCCAGGGCCTCGTGACCCTTCAGGGACGGGCCGCCGAGGCGGCGGGTCCAGAAGACGGGCATGAACACCGCGATGTCGGCGGCCGAAAAGGCGTCGCAGAGATAGTCCCGGCCCTGGAGCGCCCGGTCGATTTCGGCGAAATGGCCGGCCAGGGCCGCCTCGGCCTCCCGGGCCTTCGCTTCCTTGGCGTTCCAGCGCTCGAGATCGTCGGGTTTCGGCTCGGTCCGGTGCATCAGGAAGCGCAACGGGGCCAGCATGACCTCGTCGCCGAACACGTCGAAGAGCCGGCACCGGGCCCGTTCTGCCGGAGACGCCGGATAGAGTGCCGGATCCGGGTGGGCGTCCTCCAGGTATTCGAGGATCACCGTCGAATCGTAGAGGGACAGATCCCCGTCCACGAACACCGGGACCTGTCCCTTGGGATTGACCGCGAGGACGTGCGGATTCTTCGGGCTGTAGCCGGCGGTCTGCGTGAACGGCACCAGGATCTGCTCGAACGCGAGCCCCTTCTCGTGAAGAGCGATCTCGACCTTGCGGGAGAAGAGGCTCACGGGGCCGGAATAGATCTTCATCGGGGTGCCTTTCGGGATGTCATCGGCTGAACGCGGCCGGCAGGTGATCCTGCCAGCGATCGACATTCAAGCCTTCCACATCGGCCCGCGACAACCCGATATCGGCAAGCTCCCGGTCGTCCATCCGGTACAGGACCCTGGAGTTCCTGCGTGCGTCGAGCCAGGCCTCAACCTTGAGCAGAAGCTGAAGCAGGGCACCCTTGTGCTCACGGCCAAGGCTGTGAAACCCAAGATTTACTGTGGCATGTCCGATCGCCATGGCGGGTCTCCTTCAATGGCGTTGCATTGAAGAGAAATGTGCTCCCATGATAGGTTATAGGCAAACGAGAACTTCTTGCGCGTCGCCCAAGCAAAACTTGGGCAAAATCCCTGGATCCGCCATGTCCCGCCGACGCCTGCCACCCCTGAACGCCCTGCGCGCCTTCGAGGCTGCGTCCCGCCACCTGAATTTCGAGAAGGCGGGCGACGAGATCGCCGTGACGGCGAGCGCCGTGGGCCAGCAGGTGAAGGCGCTCGAAGCGTGGCTCGGGCGTCCCCTCTTCGTCCGTCATCCGAGCCGCGGCGTGGCGCTGACACCCCTGGGCGAGGCCTATGCCACTTCCCTGTCGGACATCCTCGATCGGCTCGACCATGCCACCGCCCAGGCCCTGCGCCCGGAAGCC
Source organism: Microvirga sp. HBU67558 (assembly GCF_018069605.1). Taxonomy (NCBI): domain Bacteria; kingdom Pseudomonadati; phylum Pseudomonadota; class Alphaproteobacteria; order Hyphomicrobiales; family Methylobacteriaceae; genus Microvirga; species Microvirga sp. HBU67558. The sequence continues at coordinate 78,717 of NZ_JAGPUP010000554.1, forward strand.
TCCCATGTCATCACGGTCAGCGCGATGCCGAGCCTCGCGTCGAACTGGCTCATCCCCCGGCTCGGATCCTTCCAGGCTCGGTATCCGGATTTCGACGTCCGGGTCTCGGTCTCGATGCAGCTCACCGATTTTGCCCGGGAGGACGTGGATATCGCGATCCGCTTCGGCCAAGGCGCCTATCCGGGCCTGCGCACCGACCTGCTGATGGACGAATATTTCTTCGCGGTGTGCAGCGCGGGCCTTCTGGGCGATCCGGAGCGGCCCTTGCGGGAGCCCGCGGACCTGCGCCGTCATACCCTCATTCACGAGGCCGTCGGAGCGGTGCCGGACTACACCACCTGGGACCGTTGGCTCGCGGCTCTCGGCGTCACGGGCGTCGACACCTCCCGCGGCCCGCGCTTCACCCACACCTATCTCTGCCTGCAGGCCGCCGCGTCCGGTCAGGGTGTGGCCCTCGCCACCAACGTGCTGATCGGCGACTATCTGCAGGCCGGGCGCCTGGTTCAGCCCTTCCCGCAGCAGGTGAAGGGGGCCTACCAATATTACGTGGTCTGCCCCGAGGCCACCGCCGACCGTCCGGCTCTGGCGGCCTTCCGGGCCTGGCTGATGGAGGAGGCGAAAGCGTCCGGCGTGGAGGCGACGCGGGGGTGAACGGCCTCAAGCCCCTTCAAGGCACGGCGTACCTCGGCCTCGGCGGAGGCGGTCGCCTGCTTGCGGTTGCCGTTGAACGGGATCGGCTCGCCCCAGGTGACCACCACGTCGAGCGGGACGCCCTGGACGAACAGCTTGAGGTGGGGCGCGAGATCCATGTCGCCGTACCAGGCGATGAACGGGCGCTCGCGCCGGGTCACCGGCAGGCCGTTGCGGCCGGTATAGGCGATGGCGAGCGGCTGGAGGAACACCCGCTCGACGCTGTCGTGCATGAGGGCCGTCTGGGCGGCGCCCACCAGGGACGAGCGGAAGGGCAGGAGACGGTTGCCGTCGCTCGTGGTGCCCTCCGCGAACAGGACGATCACCTCGCCCTTCACCAGGCGGTGGGCGAGCGCGTCGTTCACCTCGGCGGTGGCCTTGCGGCGCTGGCGGTCGATGAAGACCGAGCGCTGAAGCCGCGCGAACAGGCCGACCACGGGCCAGCCTTCGATCTCGGATTTGGCGATGAAGGAGAGGGGATGGAGCGATCCGATCACTGGAATGTCGAGCCAGGAGACGTGGTTCGACAGGACGATGGTCGGCGCATCGGTCGGCGGCGTTCCCCGCTCGATGACGCGCACGTTGAAGATCTTCAACAGTGCCCGGTGAAACCACACCGGCAGCCGGTGCAGCATCGACGACCATCCGAAGCGCAGAGCCAGCATCTGCCAGGGTACGAGCACGAGGCTGCACAGGCCGAGCAGCAGGAGCCTGAAGACGACGCCGGGTTTCGTCACGCATCGTCCTTGTCGAGCGGCACCGCATAGAGCTCGAGCCGGTGATAGACGACCCTGTAGCCGAGCCGCTTGGCGATCTCGTTCTGCAGCGCCTCGATCTCCTCCGAGCGGAACTCGATCACGTCGCCGGTCTCGAGATTGATGAGGTGATCGTGGTGCTCCCGCGCGGCCTGCTCGTAGCGCGAGCGTCCGTCGCGGAAATCGAGCCGCTCGAGAATGCCCTCCGTCTCGAAGAGTTTCACCGTACGGTAGACCGTGGACAGGGAGATGCGGTCGTCCACCTCGGCGGCGCGCCGGTGCAGCTCCACCACGTCCGGGTGGTCGGCGGCCGAATCGAGGATCTGCGCGATGATCCGGCGCTGGCCGGTCATCCGCAGGCCCTTGTCGCGGCAGGCACGCTCGATGGCGTCCGACCGGCGCGTTTTGGCGGATGTGCTGTTGCGTGTGACCAAGGCTCGAGTGACTCCTTGCGGAGGCTTATAAGCGAGGGACGCGAAGCGGGCTATAGGTCCAGGGCCATGGTGAGCGCGGCCACCCTCGTTCCATCGGCCTTCTGATAATAGCCGTCCCGCCGTCCGATGTCTCGAAAGCCCAGGCGACGGTAGGCGGCCAGGGCCGGCGCGTTGCCGTCCTCGACCTCCAGATGCACGCGGGCCACGCCCCGGCGCGCGAGCTCGTCGAGGTGGCGGGAGAGGAGCGGGCGGGCGTGGCCCTTGCCGCGCGCCTCCGCGGCGATCGCCACCGTGATGATCTCCGCCTCGTCGAGCACGATCCGCGACAGGGTGAAGCCCACCGGTTTGGCCGTGCGCCCGAGGAAGAGGCCGTCCGCCACGACTCCGCGCTCACCGAGCAGGCGCTCGAAATCGAGCGTGCTCCAGCCGCGGGCGAAGGCCGAGGCGTGGATCGCCGCCAGACGGGCGGCCGCCTCGGTCCCGACGGGTTCGATGCGCGGGGCCGGTGGATGGATGAAGCGGTCGAGAATGCTCATCGCGAGAATTCTCACTGTCTCGCGATACGGGCCCCGTCCTGCGGCTTGGCGTCGGGCTCGCGCAGGTAGAGGGGCTTGGGCAGGGCCTGGTTCGGGTCGGCCAGCGCGCCGAGGCGGGCCACCCAGGCGATGTCGGGAAAGCCCGCGATGTCGTTGATATGCGCCTCGACTCCCTGGGCGCGGGCTTCGGCCGCCAGCATGGCCGATGCGGAACCGGCGACCAGGATCGGGCCGGATCCGAGCAGCCGGATCGCATCGCGGTAGGTCATGAGGCCCGGCGGGATGATCGTACGCCCGCCCGGGGCGATCGCCTGGATGTAGATGTGGCCGTGCTTGGCGTCGATCGCCGCGGTGAAGAGCCCGCGCCGGTCGCCCACCATCAGGGGCGCCAGGAAGGCCGACAGGGTCGCGACCCCCACGGCGGGAATGCCGGCCGCCAGGCCGATGCCGCGGGCGGCCGCGATGCCGACCCGAAGGCCCGTATAGCTGCCGGGCCCGACCGTGACGGCGACCCGGTCCAAGCTTTCGAAGCCGCCCTCGACCTGGGCCGAGAGCCGGTCGAGCAGCGGCATCAGGGCCTCGGCATGGCCGCGGTCCATGGGGATGGTCTCGGCGGCCAGCGGCACGAGTTGCCCGGCTTCCACGATGCAGGCCGAGCAGGCGCCGAGGGCGGTATCGATAGCAAGGACGCGCAACTTTCGTCTCCGTCAGGTCTGCGCCATTCTTTAGAGCATCGGACGGAAAAGTGGATCCGGTTTTCCGTGTTGACCGATGCTCTCGTTCAAGAAGAAAGCATCGGATTCATCCCAAAAGTGCAAGTCCACTTTTGGGTCCGATGCTTTAGAGCATGAGTCGGAGAGGAGGGAACCCGGTTTCTTGCCAGTTTATCGCCGTTGCGCATCACGCGATGGCGCAGAACTCCTCGAAGACGGAGCGGCCGGGCGAGGAATTGGCGCTCGTCGGGCCGAGCTTCGCGAGATCGGCGACCGCACGCAGGGTCTCGTCCGGGATCGAACGGTCCTGCCACCAGCGATGGGTGCGGGCGTGGCGGAAGAGCCGGTCGAGAGCGGAATCGGGCAGGGCGGGCAACGGGAGGCTTCAAAGAAAAAGCGCGGCCAGGGCAGCCGCGCTTCGAGAGCTGAATTCCGAAGGTCCGATCAGACGGCCTGCACCTCGCGCACGTCCGGCAGGAAGTGGCGCAGCAGGTTCTGGATGCCGTGGCGCAGGGTGGCGGTCGAGGACGGGCAGCCCGAGCAGGCGCCCTTCATGACGAGGTACACGGTGCCGTCCTTGAAGCCGCGGAAGGTGATGTCGCCGCCGTCGCCCGCCACCGCCGGGCGGATGCGGGTTTCGAGCAGCTCCTTGATGGTCTCGACCGTGGCCGCATCGGCATCGTCGAAGAATTCCTCGCCGTCCTCGTCCGTGGCGCCATAGCCGTTGGCGAAGAGCGGCGCGCCGGTCATGAAATGCTCCATGATCGCACCGAGGATCGCCGGCTTCAGGTGCTGCCACTCGCCGTCCGCCTTTGTGACGGTGACGAAGTCATAGCCGAAGAACACGCCGGTCACGCCCGGGACGGAAAAGAGCCGCTCGGCGAGGGGCGAGATCTCGCCCTGCTCGGGCGTCTTCGCCTCGAACGTGCCTTCCGGCATCACGACGCGGCCGGGCAGGAACTTCAGGGTGGCGGGATTGGGGGTCGCTTCGGTCTGGATGAACATCGCTTCTTTCGTCCTCTGCGCCGGTTCAAGGCCGGCCGAGTAGGGGTGTTAGAATCGTTCTAACAGGTTCCACTTCCAATGTGGAATGGATCGCGGTGGATTCCAAGGGGGAATGGGTGTCCGAGCGGCATGTCCGGGCTGCAGGATCCGGCCGCGCGCGGCAGCGGGCGAAGGTCAGCCCGCCAGCGCGTCGATCTCCTCATCGGTCAAGCTGCCGGGCACGATCACGATCGGAACCGGAAAGGAGGCCGCCGAGCGGCCGGCAAGAGTCGAGACCAGGGGGCCCGGCCCCTCCTTGGCGCTGCCCGCGGCCAGCACCAGGAAGGAGATGTCCTCATCCTCGTTGATGAGCTTCATGATCTCGTCGGCCCGAACGCCGACCCGGATCACCTGCTCGGGATCGACGCCGGCGGCGCTGCGGGCCTCGCGGGCGGCGGCATCGAGCCATTTCTGCGCCTCCTCGCTCGCCTCCTCGATCATCGCCTCGCCGACGCCGAGCCATTCGAAATTGTCGGGCGGATCCACGACGGCCAGCATGATCATGCTGGCGCCGGTGCGGGCCGTTCGCCGCGAGGCGAAATGGACCGCCCGGGCGCATTCCGGAGTCTGGTCGACCACCACCATGAATTTCGGGCGGTGGCCCGATTCGTAGGACCGACGTTTGCCGCTCACTGCCAGCTCTCCTGCATCAGCACCGATGCTGCCCTGCCGTCACGGCAAGAGCAAGCCCGACCATCAGCAGCAAGCCCGACCATCAGCGCGCGCGCACGAAGCCGACGATGTCCTTGACGGCGTCCATGGTCACGGACGCGATGGCCCGGGCCCGGGCCGAACCGTCCGCCAGCACCGCATCGATATGGCCGGGATCGCCCATGAGGCGGCGCATCTCGTCAGCCACGGGCGACAGCTTCGTCACCGCCACGTCCACGAGGGCGGCCTTGAAGCCGGAGAACTGCGAGCCGCCGTGCTGGCGCAGCACCTCGTCCGGCGTCGTGTCCATGAGGGCCGCATAGATCGCCACGAGGTTCTCGGCTTCGGGGCGGGCCTTCAGGCCCTCGACCTCGCTCGGCAGAGGCTCGGGATCGGTCTTCGCCTTGCGCACCTTCTGGGCGATGGTGTCGGCATCGTCGGTCAGGTTGATGCGCGAGTAATCGGACGGGTCGGATTTCGACATCTTCTTGGAGCCGTCGCGCAGGGACATGACGCGGGTGGCGGGACCCTGGATCATCGGCTCGGTCAGCGGGAAGAAGGCATCGCCGAAACCGTTCGCGGCAATCGATTCCGCCCAGTCGTTGTTGAACTTCTGGGCGATGTCGCGGGTCAGTTCCAGATGCTGCTTCTGGTCCTCGCCCACCGGCACGTGGGTGGCCCGGTAGACCAGGATGTCGGCCGCCATCAGGTCCGGATAGGCGTAGAGGCCGACCGAGGCGTTCTCCCGGTCCTTGCCCGCCTTGTCCTTGAACTGGGTCATGCGGTTGAGCCAGCCGAGGCGGGCCACGCAGTTGAACACCCAGGCGAGCTCCGCGTGCTGCGGCACCTGGGACTGGTTGAACACGATGTGGCGCTCAGGGTTGATGCCGGCGGCCAGGAACGCGGCGGTCACCTCGCGGATCTGGCGGGTGAGGTCGGCCGGGTTCTGCGGCACGGTGATCGCGTGCATGTCGACGACGCAATAGATGCAGTCGAAGTTCTCCTGCATGGCGACGAAGCGCTTGATGGCGCCGAGGTAATTCCCGAGATGGAGATTGCCGGTGGGCTGAACGCCCGAGAACACCAGCTCCTTGAACTGCGCCATCGACTTGAACTCCGACTGAGGGCAGGTGCAGGTTTCAGGCCTGACAGTCAACCGCCCCAGATATGGTCTGACCGTTTGTCATGGAGCGGTCCGAAGGTCTTCCGCCTCCGATCGCTCCATCGAGGCGCGCCTTATGACAGGGCCGTGCCACGATGCAAGGGTTCTCGTGATTTTTTCGGGTTCTCGTGATTTTTCCGGCTCTCACGATTGTTTCGTGAGCGCGGCCCAGTCGTCGCGGGTCAGGGCGCCGGTCGCCACGGCGGCAAGGCCGTAGACCGCGAGGCCTGCCAGGCACAGCGCCGTGAGGGACAGGGTGCCGATCTGCGGCAGGACACGCATGGCGGCCGCGAGCGCGAGGCCCATCGCGGCGACCGCCACGGCGATCCGCATCACCCGCGCCGCCAGGGCCCGGTCGGGCGACCAGAGGCCGAACTGGCGAAGGCCTAAGGCCACGGCGGCCGCATGGCCCAGGCAGCCGATGCTGACCCCCAGGGCGATCCCGGCCGGGCCGAACGGCCAGGCGAGCGCCAGGGCGGCCACGACCGTGACGGCGAGGCCGAAGCCCGCCGCCGCGACGGCGGCCTTCAGGGAGCCGCGGGCGAACAGGGTTTGGCTCAGCACCTTGGCGGCGGTGGCGAAGGGCAGGCCGACGCTCAGGGCCATGAGCACGACGGCGGTGCCCTCCGCGTCGGAGGATCCGAACGCGCCGCGCTCGAACAGCACGCGGCTCATAGGACCGGCCAGGATGATCAGGGCGGCGCTCGCCGGCAGGGCGAGCATCAGGGAGACTTCGATCGCCCGGTTCTGCGCCGCCACGACGGCCTGGATCTCGCCGGCCCGATGGCGGCGGGCCAGTTCCGGCAGGAGCAGGCTCGACCCAAGGGCCGCCATCAGCCCGAGCGGCAGCTGCATGACCCGCTCGGCGTAGTAGAGCCAGGAGACGCCCGAGGGCCAGAACGAGGCGATCTGGGTGGCGGCCAGGAGGAAGAGCTGCACGGCCCCGCTCGCCGCGAGCACGGGAAAGCCGGCGAGCAGGAGGCTCTTCAGCAGCGGCGACCAGCGCGGCCTGCGCAGGCGCACGAGCCGGACACGGCCGCTCTGCAGGGCCGCCGCCACGAGGGCGAGCTGGATCAGGCCCGCGAGGCTCGATGCCCCGGCGAGCCAGGCGGCCTTCTGCGAGAGCGGAAGGGACGAACCGGCCTCCAGGGCCACGAGCGTCAGGATCAGGCTGCCGTTGACGGCGAGCGGCGCGAGGGCCGTCGCGACGAAGCGTGCGTGCAGGTTCAGGATGGCGGCCCCGATGGACGCGAGCGCCGCGCAGGGCACGATCGGGAAGGCCAGGCGGGTATAGAGCGCCACCAGGGCCAGGGTTCCGCCATCGTCGTGCAGCCCCGGCGCGAGCAGGAGGGCCAGCGCGCCCGCGCCGAGCTCCACGAGGGCCGTGAGCCCGACGAGCGCCAGCCCGAACACGCCCAGCACGTCGCCGGCCGTGACGGCGGCTTCGTCCGGCTCCAGGCGCCCGAGGGCCGGGATCAGGGCCGCGTTGAGCCCGCCCTCGCCGACGGTGCGGCGGACGAGGTTGGGCAGGCGGAAGGCTGCGAGGAACGCATCCGCCACGGGCCCGGCGCCCAGGGCCTGGGCGAACAGCATGTCCCGGACGAAGCCGAGGACGCGCGAGGCCACGGAGCCGAGGCCGACCAGGAGCGAGGAGCGGATGAGCGACATGCCCCGGGGCTTAGCGGGTCATCCCACGGGCCGCAACATTCCCTGCGGCCGGTTGGGAAGGAGGGGTGCAGCCCGGTGCGACCTCTCCGTCATGGCCGGCCCTGTGCCGGCCATCCCGAGACGGACAGGCGCGGCGTTTCAACCCATCGGGATCACCGGCCCAAGGCTGGTGATGACGTGACATGGAGGAAGCATCGTGCGTTACCCTCTCGCCCGGGCGATCGCGTCGCGCTTCTGCTCCAGGCTCATGCCGCCGATATAGGCCTCCGTGCCGATCAGGAACGACGGGGTCGCGACGAGCCCGAGATCGTTGCCGGTCGCGAAGGCGTCCTTCATCCAGCCGGTGGTCGTCTCGCTGTCGGCAAGCTCCGTCATGCGCTTCGTGTCGCCGCCGAGGCGCTCGGCCGCCGCCAATGCGCGCGGTCCGTCGACCGTGCCGCGCAAGGAGAACAAGGCCAGATGCAGCGGCAGATAGCGTTCGGGTCCGTAGAGCCGCAGATAGGCCAGGGCCGCCCGGGTGGCGGCGACCGATTGCGGGCTAAGCACGGCGAAGTTCACCAGCACGTAGGAGAGCTCGGGTTCGGCCTTGAGCAGATCGGGCAGCGCCTGCGCCGAGCGTTTGCACCAGGGGCAGTTGTAGTCGAAATACTCCACCATGATCACGTCGCCATGCGGGTGGCCGAGGCGCACGGCCGAGGGCAGGCTCAGGGCGTTTTCGATCAGCTCTACCGGGATCAGCTGCGGCTCCGGGGCGGCTTGCGCGAGGGCGGGAGCTTTCGTGCCGGACAGGGCAAGGCCGGCGAGAACGACGCGGCGGGACAGGATCATGAACGGAACTCACGTAGGGAGAGCCTCTCGTGCCGGTTGATCATGGCGCTGGCAAGGCCAAGGTTCGTTTTCTCGCGCGGACGTGAAGCGGGGCGCCCGTGACGCTCCTCACACCCCCGCCCACGAGGTGACGAAGGACGGCACGTTCCGGGCCGGCATGGGGCGGCCGAAATGATAGCCCTGCACGAGATCGCAGCTCATGCGCTGCAGGAGGGTGGCCTGGAAGGCGGTCTCGACGCCCTCGGCTACCACCTCGATGCCGAGATTGCGGCCGAGGCTCAGGAGCGCCCGGACGATGGCGGCATCGTCCGCATCGGTCTCCAGGCCGCCCACGAAGGTCCGGTCGATCTTGATCGCATCGACCGGGAAGCGCTTGAGGTGCGACAGCGATGCGTAGCCGGTGCCGAAATCGTCGAGCGCGATCGTCACACCCTCCCCGCACAGGGCGCGCAGGGCGCGCTCCACGTATTCGGCGCCGGAATCGAGAAAGACGCTCTCGGTCACCTCCACCTCGAGGCAGCGGGCCGGCACCTCCATGCGTCTCAGGTCGTCGAGCACGCGCTCGGCATAGTTGTCACGCCGGAACTCGGCGGCCGACACGTTGATGGCGATGCGGCCGACGTCGAGGCCCGAATCGAGCCAGCCGCGGATGTCCCTGAAGATGCGTGAGCGCATGCGCTCGCCGATGGCGGTACCGAGCTCGGTGTCGTTGAAGGCGGCCGCGATCTTTTCCGGGGACTGGATTCCACTGTCCGGATGATGCCAGCGCAGGAGCGCCTCGAACCCGCTCAGCGCACCCGTGGCCAGCATCACCTTCGGCTGATAGAACGGCACGATCCAGTCCGACGCCACCGCCCGCGCCGCCACGTCGAGGGCCGAGGCGGTCCGCTGCGACTCCTCGCGCATGGTCGCGACGAACATCCTGAACGAGCCTCGTCCGGAGGTCTTGCTGCGGTAGAGCGCCAGATCGGCCTGCTTCTGGAGTTCTTCCGGGCTCATGCCGGTGCCGACCGAGACCGCGCCTCCGATGCTGGTGCGGCAGTCCAGCAGCTTGCCATTCCGCTTCAGCGGCTCCTGCATGCGGGCCAGGATGGCCGCGGCCACGCGGGTCACGTCGCCCTCTCCGGCGATCTCGGGCAGGATGACGGCGAACTCGTCGCCGCCCAGTCGGGCGATCGTGTCCGCGGAGCCTGCGACGCTGCGCAGGCGCTGGGAGAATTCCTTCAGGAGAGCGTCCCCGGCATCGTGACCGAACCGGTCGTTGATCTGCTTGAGGTGGTCGAGGTCCATCACCAGCAGGCCTGTCGCCCGGGGCGAACCGGAGGTCCCGTCGAGCGCCTCTTGCAGGCGCTCGCGGAACAGCCTGCGGTTTGCGAGGCCCGTGAGATCGTCGTGGTGGGCGGCCCAGCGGAGGGTTTCCTCCGTGAGCTTGCGGTCGTGGATGTCCTCCACCGTCCCGTACCAGCGGATCACGGCCCCGTCCCCGGCGCGCCGCGCCGCCGCCCGGGAGCGGAACCAGCGATAGGTCCCGTCCGCCATGCGCAGGCGATAATCCACGTCGAGGTCCTGGCCCGTCGCCAAGGAACGGGACCATCGATCCAGGGTGACGGGCAGGTCGTCCGGATGAAGCGACCGGGTCCAGCCGGATCCGAGCGCGTCGCCCATGCCCATGCCGGTGCGATCGCACCAGCGCGAGGAGACGTCGAGGAGATGGCCCTGCGGGTCGGCCGTCCAGGAAATCTGAGGGTTGAGCTCCACGGAGTGGCGGTGATGTTCCTCGCTTTCACGCAGGGCCGCGTCGTCCCGCCGCCGCTCCAGGGCCAGCGCGGCCAGATGCAGCACGGCTTCCATGCGCTCCATCTCGTCGCAGGTCGGGGTGCGGGGCTCGTCGTAGTAGGAGGCGAACGTGCCGAGCACGTCGCCGGATCGGGAGACGATCGGCTTCGACCAGCAGGCGCGGAGGTGGTGGGACAGGGCGAGCTCGCGCCAGGGGGCCCAGAGGGGATCCGACGCGATATCGGTCACGATGACGCTGCTGCGGGTGTGAGCGGCCGTTCCGCAGGATCCCGCCGCCGGACCGATCCTCAAGCCGTCGACGGCGGCGTTGTAGACGGCCGGCAGGCCGGGGGCGGCGCCATGCCGAAGCCGCCCATGCTCCGGATCGTGAAGCAGGACCGAGCATCTCGCGCCGGGAAGCTGCGCTTCCGCCAGCCGGCAGAGTGCGGCCAGGATGTCGCCGAGCGCCTGGCCGGCGGCAACCATCTCCAGTACACGGGCGTGACCCTGGAGGGCCAGCTCCGCCTCCTTCCGGTTGTGGATGTCTTCCGTGGTGCCGTACCAGAAGGCGATCGCCCCGGTGTCGTCGCGCTGGGCCGCCGAACTGGAGCGGCACCAGCGGTAGGTGCCGTCGGCCGTCCTGATCCGATACTCGCATTGATAGGGCGATCCGCTGGCGAGACTCTCGCGCCTGGACTGCAGCAGGCGGGGCAGGTCGTCCGGGTGGACCAGCTTCACCCAACCATTGTCGATCAGCTGCTCGGGCGGCAGGCCGATCCACTCGGCCCAGCCGGGCCCGACCTGAATGACCTTCCCGTCCCGATCCGCCAGCCAGGGAATCTGCCGGCTCAGGGCGAAGGCATATTGATACAAATTATCGTCGATGCTCGGGTTATTCCTCTGCGTCATGAGCAAATCTTCCCGAGATGTCTCAAGTGCCGAGGCGAGTCCGACGTCTTCATTCCAATGCATAGGGCAACCAGGATGCCGCAAATATCGAATAAATTCTTGGCCTATATTGTGAGCCCTGTCCATCAGGCCGAATGGCGCGAGCCGTCCTCTCCAGCGGGCTGGAGGAGCCGGTTTCGACCGATGCTTTACAGGTAAGGTTAAGAGGACGTCCGAGGGCAGGGGCGCCGGAGGCGGGAGGGCCAACGGGAGCCCTTCCGCCACAAGCGATGCTCCACTCTTAGCGGGCGCATCGCTTGCGGCGGAAAACCGGATCCACTTTTCGCTGACGCGGCCCTCTGGGTCCGCACGATGCGCTCGAGAGCCTCAGCCCTCTTCCCCGGTCACGCCCGCGGCATCCTGGGCCTTGAGCACCTCGGGGCGCGGCATCGAGATGATGTTGTAGCCGGAATCCACGTAGTGGATCTCGCCGGTCACGCCGTTGGAGAGATCCGAGAGCAGGTACAGGGCCGAGCCGCCGATATCCTCGATGGTTACCGTCCGGCGCAAGGGAGCGTGGGCCTTCTGGTAGGTGAACATGAGGCGGGCGTCCGAGATGCCCGCGCCGGCAAGCGTGCGCACGGGACCGGCCGAAATCGCGTTGCAGCGGATGCCCTGGGGGCCGAGATCGGACGCGATGTAGCGCATGGAGGCTTCAAGGGCCGCCTTGGCCACGCCCATGACGTTGTAGTTGGGCATGACCCGGGTGGAGCCGCCATAGGTCAGGGTCAGGAGCGATCCGCCGTTCTTCATCCTCTTGGCGGCGCGCTGGGCGATTTCCGTGAAGGAGAAGCAGGAGATCACCATGGTGCGCGAGAAGTTCTCGCGGGTGGTGACGTCCACATAGGAGCCCTTGAGCTGCGACTTGTCGGAGAACCCGATCGCATGGACGACGAAGTCGAGGTTCTCCCACTGCCGGTCCAGGGTCTCGAACACCGCATCGACGGAGGCGATGTCCTCCACGTCGCAGGGAACGACGAGGCTGGAGCCGAGCGACTGCGCCAGGGGAGCGACCCGCTTGCCCAGGGCCTCGCCCTGGTAGGTGAAGGCGAGCTCCGCCCCATGCTGGGCCAGGGTCTTGGCGATGCCCCAGGCGATGGAATGGTCGTTGGCGACGCCCATGATGAGGCCGCGCTTTCCTTGCATCAGACCGGTCACTTGGGTCCCCCTATGCATCGGCTCCATGGTGCGACGCCAATTGTTATGAAAGTGTGCATCGCGAGCCGGAATGTCGGTATGAGTCAGCGTGTCCATGCGAGGTCCCCTTGGGTCGGTCGGGGCATCGCATGGAGCTGTCTCAGGTTTATGACGGTAGAGCATCGGACCCAAAAGTGGAATCCACTTTTGGGATCCACCCGATGCTCGCTATTGAAGAGCGCATTGTCTTTCGCGGAAAACCGGATCCACTTTTCCGCACGATGCGCTACCCGTTGTAGCGGCTGAAGACGAGTGTGGCATTGGTGCCGCCGAAGCCGAAGGAGTTCGACAGGACCGTGTCGACCTTGGCGTCGTCGATCCGCTCGCGGACGATGTTCATGTCGGCGAATTCCGGATCGAGCTCGTCGATATGAGCGCTCTCGCAGATGAAGCGGTTGTTCATCATGAGAAGCGAGTAGATCGCCTCCTGGACGCCGGTGGCGCCGAGCGAATGGCCGGTGAGCGATTTCGTCGCGGAGATCGGCGGGCACTTGTCGCCAGTGCCGAAGACGGTGCGGATCGCCTCGATCTCCTTCTGGTCGCCCACGGGGGTCGAGGTGGCGTGCGGGTTGATGTAGTCGACCGGGGTGTGGACGTCCTTAAGGGCCATGCGCATGCAGCGGATCGCGCCCTCGCCGGACGGCGCCACCATGTCGTAGCCGTCCGAGGTCATGCCGTAGCCGACGATCTCGCCGTAGATTCGCGCGCCGCGCGCCTTGGCGTGCTCGAGCTCCTCCAGCACCAGCACGCCCGCCCCGCCGGCGATAACGAAGCCGTCGCGGTTGGCGTCATAGGCCCGGGAGGCGCGGGACGGGGTGTCGTTGTACTTGGTCGACATGGCCCCCATGGCGTCGAAGAGGTTCGACATGGTCCAGTCGAGATCCTCGCAGCCGCCGGCGAACATCACGTCCTGCTTGCCGTACTGGATCATCTCGTAGGCGTTGCCGACGCAGTGGTTCGAGGTCGCGCAGGCGGATGAGATCGAATAGTTCACGCCCTTGATCTTGAACCAGGTCGCCAGCGTGGCCGACGCGGTGGACGACATAGCCTTCGGGACCGCGAAGGGGCCGATGCGCTTGGGGCCCTTCTCGCGGGTGATGTCGGCGGCTTCCATGATGATGCGGGTGGAAGGACCGCCCGAGCCCATGATGATGCCGGTGCGCTCGTTGGAGATCTCACCCTCCTCGAGGCCGGCGTCGCGGATCGCCTGGTCCATGGCCACGTGGTTCCAGGCCGTGCCCCTGGCATGGAAGCGCATGGCGCGCCGGTCGACGATCTCCTCGGGGTTGAGGCTGGGCGCCCCGTGAACCTGGCAGCGGAAGCCGTATTTCGTGTAATCCTCGGCCTTGCTGATCCCGGACTTCGCTTCACGCAGGGAGGCGAGGACCTCCTGCGTGTTGTTGCCGATGGACGACACGATGCCCATTCCGGTGACGACGACCCGCCTCATAGCCTACCTCTTCAAAGGATCTTCACTGCCAGCCTTAACGATTCCACACGTAAGGCCGAGGATGCGCATTCTCAACACTGAGCCATGCGAATGGGATGAAAGCGTGGTCCCAAGCTCGAAGGCCCTGCCGTGGCACGGCAGGGCCGGTTCTTTAAAAAAGAATACGCTTTGTCAATACGATGGGACGTTGGTTGCCCTTCAGTCAGTGCCAAAAGGCCTAGCCGCCCGCAGCCGCATCGGCCTGGAAGAGGCCGACGCGCATGTCCTTGGCCTCGTAGATCCGGCGCCCGTCGGCCTCCAGCCAGCCGTCCGCGATGCCGAGCACCAGCTTCGAGCGGAAGACGCGCTTGAGATCGACCCCGTAGACGACCTTCTTGACGGTGGGCAGTACCTGATCGCTGAACTTCACCTCGCCGACGCCCAGCGCCCGGCCCCGTCCGGAGGAGCCGCCCCAGCCGAGGAAGAAGCCCGTCATCTGCCAGAGGGCGTCAAGCCCCAGGCAGCCCGGCATCACGGGGTCCCCGGCGAAATGGCAGGGGAAGAACCAGAGATCCGGCCGCACGTCGAGCTCCGCCAGCACGTGGCCCTTGCCGTAGGCGCCGCCATCCTCGCCGATCGAGGTGATCCGGTCGAACATGAGCATGGGCGGAAGCGGCAGCTGCGCGTTGCCGGGGCCGAACAATTCTCCGCGCCCGCAGGCGAGAAGCTCTTCATAGGTAAAGCTGGACTGGCGGGCCATGCCGGATGCCGATCCTTTCATCGCGTCGTCACAAAAGGCAGCCTCGGGGGATTCCCGAGACCTGATTGCCGGCTCTGGTAGCACAGGCTTGGCCATCCATCCAAGGGACCCGAGCCGGGATTCTTCGGTCGTGTACGAGGAGCGTTTCAGCCGTCATCGCAGGGCAGCCTTGCAGTAACCCTCTCGCTTTCTTATGATTGTGATGTTAGAAGCGCCCATCCCTCATTCAGTTCCGCAGATGACCGATCCTTTGTCCGCCTATATCGAGTCCACCACCGCTCCGGCCTCCCGGAAGGGGTGCCCCGTGTCCGAATTGCGGGACAAGCTGCGTCGCGTCGGCTTGCGTCCGACCCGGCAGCGCGTTTCGCTGGGCTGGCTCCTGTTCGGCAAGGGCGACCGGCACATCACGGCGGAAATGCTCTTCGACGAGGCGTCCCGCGCCCGCGTCCCGGTCTCGCTGGCGACCGTCTACAACACCCTGCACCAGTTCACGGAAGCCGGCCTGCTGCGCCAGCTCGCCGTCGACGGCGCCAAGGCCTATTTCGACACCAACCCGACCGAGCATCACCACTTCTTCCTGGAGGACGAGGGCGAACTCGTCGACATGCCGTCCTCCGGCCTCAGCGTCGCTGACCTGCCGGCACCGCCGGACGGCATGGAAGTGGCCGGCGTCGAGGTGATCGTTCGCCTGCGCCGCAAGGGCGCCTGAAGGTCCCGCACCGCCTGACACCCAGTGAGCGGCTCCCGGTCTTGACACATGCCGCTCAGCCATAGCCTCGCCGCCCTTGTCGTCACGGCCATCTGGGGTCTGAGCTTCGTCGTCATCAAGCTCGGGGTCGGCACAACGCCGCCCCTGCTGCTCGCGGCGCTCCGCTTCCTCTTCGCGGCCCTCCCGGCCGTCTTCTTCGTCCCGCGGCCCAGGACCGACTGGCGCAACGTCGTCGCCTACGGGTTCTTCCTCGGCGTCGCCCAATTCGGGCTGCTGTTCGCGGCGCTCGCCATCGGCATGCCGGCGAGCCTCGCCTCCGTGGTCATGCAGGCGCAGGTTTTCTTCACGATCCTCTTCGCGGCCCTCGTCATGGGCGAACGGCCCGGCCCGCATCAGGTGATCGGCGGAGTCGTGGCGAGCCTCGGGCTCGTGCTCATCGCCTGGCCGCGCATGACCGGCGGGGGCGCCGTCCCGTTCCTGATGACCGTGATCGCCGCCGCCTCCTGGGGCGTGGCCAACATCGTGTCGAAGCGGGCCAGCCGGGTCGACATGCCAGCGCATCGTGCGGAAAAGGGGACCCGGTTTTCGCCGACGCGGCCCTCCGGGTCCGCGCCGAACGAGGCGCCAGCAAGGAAGAAGAGCACCCGATGGATCCCGAAGGTGCCTTCCACTTTTGGGTCCGGTGCTCTGGGGCTCATCGTCTGGTCGAGTCTCGTGGCGCCGTTGCCGCTGTTCGGCCTGTCGCTCTGGCTCGACGGGCCCGACCGGGTCCTCGCGGCGCTGGCGCAGATCGACGGCGGCACCCTGGCGGCGGTGGCCTATCTCGCCTATCCGACCACCATCTTCGCCTTCGGCATCTGGGCCTATCTCCTGTCCCGCCACCCGGCCGCCACGGTGACGCCCTTCGCCCTGTTCGTGCCCGTCGCGGGCATTCTGGGGTCGGCTCTCATCCTTGGGGAAGCCATGCACCCGATCGAGGCCGTCGGCGGGGCCGTGATCGTCATGGGCCTGGCGGTGAACGTCTTCGGGGCGAGGCTTCTCCGACGCCTGCGTCTGGAATAGACTCGCTCAAGGAGGAGCGTGCAGGGATGAGCGCGTTGCAGATCGAGATCGTTTCCGCCGGGACGGACGAACTGGTCGAGGCCGTCAACCGGCTGCTTGCCCAGCTGACCTCAGCGCCGAAGGCCTTCGGCCGGGAGGATCTCGACGCGATCCTTGCCTCGTCCTCCTGCCTGCTCATCCTGGCCCGCTGCGACGGGCACGTGGCCGGGATGCTGACGCTCGGATGGTTCCTGGCCCCGACCGGCGCCCGGGCCTTCATCGACGACGTGGTGGTGGACGAGCGCTACCGGGGCCGGGGTATCGGCGAGGCCCTCGTCCGTTCTGCGCTGGATCAGGCCCGTCGCCGGGAGGCCAAGACCGTCGACCTCACGTCGCGTCCCGCCCGCGAGGCCGCGAACCGCCTCTACCGGCGGCTGGGCTTCGAGACGCGCGAGACGAATTCCTACCGCTACCGGTTCGATGCGGTCAGCGGATGAAGCCGAAGCCCACGAGCGCGTAGGCGATCAGGAAGATCGCCACGAAGACATTGAGGAAGCGTGGCGCGACGATCGACGCGATGCCGAGGACGAGCGCCAGGATCGGCAGCAGCTTGAAACTCAGGTTGAGACTCATCGAGGCAGGCTTTCGGGCTAAAGGAAACGATGTTTCCTTCTAGCGTCCTAAAGCTTGATAAATCGCAAAGAGCCTATTCCACGGTCTCGTTCGGATAGACGCCCCAGAGCTTCTCCTGCTGGATGAACCCGTCCACGTCGCGGGCGCCGTCCATCACGATGGTGACGTGGCACCACCTGCCGTCGCAGCCCTTGATGTTGGTGATCACGCTCGGCTGCAGATGAGCCACCAGGTTGCCCTTGTCGTCAGACCTGTCGAACAGGCTGATCGGCGGCTGGTTGCCCTTCGCCCACGGCATCACCAGCGCGGTGCGCCGCCCCGACAGGAGCGAGTGGAGAACCCATCCTTCCGTGCCTTCCGAATCGCGGATGCGCCGCCAGGTCTCGTACTCGGCGATGATCTCCACCGGCAGGCCGGCCCGCTGGAACACCCAGGCGGTCCTGTGGTCCTTGGACGGCCCCTCGCGCAGGTTCACCCGGTCGGTCTTGAGGCTGACATAGCGCGGCACCGGCAGGCCCGTGCCCAGACGCCCGCCCGGCGGCTGTTGCTGCCCGAGGGCCGAAGCGGCGCTCAGGCCGACAAGAGCAAGGGCAAGGACGATCTTGCGCATGGTTCCCCCGGATAGTGGCTTTGTCTTGGGTTGAGGCTCTGGTAGAGAAGCTTGACGGATGCCGCCACGCGGCGGGTCGTCACCTTTGATCGCCGAAGCAGAGTTAAGAGAGCGTGAAACTCTTTAAACTTCGCGGGTTTTAGAGCGTGATCAGCAAAAGTGGCCACCGGTTTTGCGTTCGATCACGCTCTCACTTATTGAATTGTACCTGATCTTAACGCCGAACCGCTCACACTTCGGCTGATCAGGCACTCGTGCTGGGGACGCTTGAAGCCGATGAAAAAGAGACCGGTCGTCGTTGTCACCCGCCGCCTGCCCGACGTGATCGAGACGCGCCTGCGCGAATTGTTCGACACGCGCCTCAACCTCGAGGACAGGGCCCTCTCGGCGCAAGAGCTCGCCGACGCGGTGAAAACCGCCGACGTGCTCGTGCCGACCATCACGGACGAGATCGACGCCGCGGTGCTGGAGCAGGCAGGCCCCAACCTGAAGCTCATCGCCAATTTCGGCAACGGGGTCGACAACATCGACGTGTCGGCCGCCGTGGCCAAGGGCGTCACCGTCACCAACACGCCCGGCGTCCTCACCGAGGACACGGCCGACATGACCATGGCGCTGATCCTGGCGGTCGCCCGCCGCATCCCGGAGGGGGCCCGGGTGATTCCGGACGGGAACTGGGCCGGCTGGTCGCCCACCTGGATGCTCGGCCGGCGCATCACGGGAAAGCGCCTCGGCATCGTCGGCATGGGGCGCATCGGCCAGGCCCTGGCCCGGCGGGCCAAGGCGTTCGGGCTGTCGATCCATTATCACAACCGCCGCCACGTGCCGCCGAGGATCGAGGCCGAGCTCGAGGCGACCTACTGGGAATCCCTCGACCAGATGCTGGCCCGCATGGACATCGTGTCGGTCAACTGCCCGCATACGCCGGCCACCTACCACCTGCTCTCGGCCCGGCGCCTCAAGCTCATGCGGCCCGACGCCATCCTGGTGAACACCGCCCGGGGCGAGATCATCGACGAGGGCGCGCTCACCAAGCTCATCGAGGCCGGCGCCATTGCGGGAGCGGGTCTCGACGTGTTCGAGGAGGAGCCGGCCGTCAATCCGCGGCTCGTGAGGCTCGCCAAACAGGGCAAGGTGGTGCTGCTGCCGCATATGGGCTCCGCCACCCACGAAGGCCGCGTGGCCATGGGCGAGAAGGTCATCGTCAACATCCGGGCCTTCGTCGACGGCCACAAGCCGCCGGACCGGGTCCTGCCCAGCATGCTCTGACGGGAGCCGGAAGGTTCTCCCGCGCGACCCAGGCGACGGTTCCAGCCTCTGTCCCGGATCGGATGATGTAGGCTCGGAACCGGTGCGACCAAAATCCACCGTGAGCATAAACATATGTGAGTGCGGCTGAGAAAGGAGATTGGCCAGAACAGGGATGTTCCTATCCGCATGGCCTTGATGACCAATCCCCTCATTCTGAAGCTCGAGACATACGACCGGCTCTCCGACGACGAGAAGAAAGTCCTCGAGAACGCCATTGCGCGCATTCGCGTGGTCGAGGCCGACGACGACGTCCTGCGGGAGGGCGACCGCCCGGCGGAAAGCTCGCTGCTCCTGGAGGGCTTCGCGGCCCGCTACAAGATCGTCTCGAACGGCCGCCGGCAGATTTCGGCGCTTCATGTCGCGGGCGACTTCATCGACCTGCACAGCTTCCTTCTGAAAACGATGGACCATGGGGTCGTGGCGCTCACCAATTGCCGCATCGCCCTCGTTCCTCATGCGACCCTCGAGAAAATCACCGACGAGCATCCGCATCTCACGAGGCTGCTCTGGCTCAATACGTTGATCGATGGCGCCATCCACCGGGAATGGCTGACCGCCATGGGGCGCCTCTCCGCCACCGCCCACATGGCGCATCTGATCTGCGAGCTGTACCTGCGCCTGAAGGTCATCGGCCGGGCCGACGGCGATACGATCCAGCTCCCCGTCACCCAGGCGGAACTCGGCGATACGCTCGGCCTTTCGACCGTTCACGTGAACCGCGTGCTGCAGGAATTGCGCAAGGAAGGCCTGATCCGTTTCCAGGGTGACGCGTTGACCATTCTCGATTGGGACCGGCTCAAGAAGGTCGGCGAGTTTACCTCGACCTATCTCAGCCTTCAGAACGAAGATCGATGATCCTGACCGGTGGGCGAACGATGAATGACATCACTCTCCAGCCGATGCCCGTCATGGCGGATGGCGGCAGTCACGAGGGACAGCTCGTCCTCGCGGACGGGCAACTGGTGGCGGTTTTCAGCTGGGTGACCCCGGAGGAGACCGTCGGCGGGAAGGAACGGGCCGGAGGTTGGTTTCTGGAGGCCGGCTTCGGCCCTTGCAGCGCTCTGCTCAGCGTGACGCCCCCGGTCCTGGCCTCTCTCGACGAGGCCGTGACCTGGGTGCGCACACGCCTGGATTCGGCATTGGCTGAGCCTTGACCCGGCTCAGCGCAGCTGCGCGATGACCTCCCCGGCCGCTCGCTCGCCCTCGTCCCAGGCTCCCCCGGCCGTGCCCCACTGGGCGCGCGAGAGCGCCTCGCCGGCGAACCAGATCCGGCCCCCGACGGGTGCCTTCAGGATGTCGCGGATGGCGTAGAGACCCGGCGGCACCACGGCCCAGGAGGCGCGCGACCAGGAATCGTGCCGCCAGGCCGTCACATGCACGGCGGCAAGATTCCGGATCGCCCGATGGCCGAAATGCTCGGCCAGCACCTCGCGCGCATAGCGGAACGGCCCATGGGGATCGCGCCGGTCGAAGGCGGCGGCCGTGGGCTGATCGAGCTCGAAGAAATGGAACGGCGTGCCGTCGATTCGGGTGAGGAGGCCCGGCGGCTGCCGACGGGTTCCCGTCAGGCTCGCCAGCCTGTCCGCACCGCGAAAGGGCGCATCGGGCCAATGCAGGATCACATGTTCGTAGACACCCTGCGTGAAGCCGTGGACGGCTTCCCGGACCCTGTCGGGAAGCGTCGGCGCGAACCGGATCGCGCCCTGCTGCAGCACCGCCATGGGTGCCGTGACGATGGCCGCCTTGGCCCGGAGCGTTCCCGCCGAACTGTCGATTCTCACTCCCTGTCCCGACCAGTCGATCGCATGGACGGCGGTGGCGAGCCGCACCGGGAGGTCGTGGCCGAGGCGGCGCAGATAGGCGCCCAGTCCGCCGGCAATGAACAGGTTGTCCGCATATTCCATGCTCGGGAAGTCGTGCAGGCTGACCTCGTCGAGGGGCCGGCCCGACACGAGGCCGTGGATGGCCGCCACTCGCCGGCCGTACGGTCCCAGGGGAGGCAGAGACATCGCCGCCGGCTGATCCTCGCGAGCTTTCGCCGCCTGGGTCATGGCCCGGTCGGCCCTGTCGAAGGCCCGGTCGAGAGCCGCGCGCTCGGCCCGGCCGCCCGGCCTGCCGCGCACGAAGACGTGCCCGTTGGCCGGCGCCCGGCGCAGGGGCTCTCCACGCAGGGATCCTAGCCGCACCAGCGGATTGATCGGTCCTGCGTGAAGCCAGTGGGCCCCGAGATCGACCGGGTGGCCCCTGAAGGGGCGCGTGACCGTGCGCCCGCCGGAGCGGTCGCGCGCCTCCAGGACCGTGACGGTCAGGCCCGCGGCCAGCAGGCGTCGGGCCGCGGCGATCCCGGCGCTACCCGCACCGACGATCGCCACATCCGGATCGGCCGGCATGCTCCCCGACGTTTCAGACGACACGATGGCCCCCACCTCTCGCTTTGCGGCGACGTCGTTCATAAGTAAGGTCCGCTGTCCCGATCAAGGGATGCCTTGTCAGGAGACGAACGACAGATGCTGATCCAATCGGTTTTCGCCGCGGCCCGCGAGGTTTTCTCGCCCGCGCTGCGCCGCATTCTCTGGAAGTCGATTGGATTGACGCTGGCGCTGCTCGTTCTGGTGTGGCTCGGTCTGACCAAGCTGTTCGACATCTTCCTCACGAACCACGACCTGAGCGCCAGCTATCCCATCATCGACAGCTTCGCATTCTTCCTGGCTGGATTCGGTCTCTTCGTCGCCCTGATCTATCTGCTGCCGGCGATCTCCGCCATCGTGGCGGGGTATTTCCTGGACGACGTGGCCGAGATCGTGGAGCGCAAGGATTATCCGGCCGATCCGCCCGGCCAGGCCCTGCCCTTCGGCACGTCCCTTCTCTACGGCATGCGCTTCGCCGGCCTGTCCCTGCTGGTGAACCTCGTCGCCCTGCTCCTGTTCTTCATCCCGGGCATCAATATCGGGGCGTTCTTCATCGCCAACGCCTATCTGCTGGGCCGGGAATATTTCGAGCTCGCCGCCGGCCGCTTCCGGCCGGCCGAGGACGTGGCGCGCCTGCGCACCGAGCACCGGGGCACCGTGCTGGCCGCCGGCGCCGTCGTGGCGGCCCTGGTGCTCGTGCCGGTGGTGAACCTGATCACGCCGATTTTCGGCGCGGTCCTGATGGTCCACCTGCACAAGAGGCTCACGCACGGGCGGGCGCAGTGGACTCAGGTCCGCCGGACGGACTCTGCCTCGATCGAGAACACCTGAAGGACCGGACCCGTCCGATCCTTCGCTTCCTCGCATCGTTCGGCGCGGCTCCAGGAGGCTGCTCTAGCGCATCGTGTGGAAAAGTGGATCCGGTTTTCGCTGACGCGGCCCTTCGGGTCCACGGTGAACGATGCGCCGGC